>JBFMEF010000221.1 GCA_040753495.1 Candidatus Zixiibacteriota bacterium | reverse complement strand
CGGTGAATTTCGTCTCGAGTTTACCGGAGAGCTGAAGACCCGCGCACAGGCTGAAATCTCCGTCGGACTGGGACGCGCTGTTATTTATCTCCCGCGCGAATTGCCGGTCCGGATAGAGGCGGAAGATAACTTCCTTTCCAAAGTAAAATTCCGCAACGCCGCCGGTCTGAGAATAAGAGACGGGTACTACAAATCGGAAGATTTTGATTCCGCCGCGGCCCGTCTCGATTTGCAAATTGATGTAGGTCTCGGTTCGGTCGAGATTGTCTGGAGCGAATAGCCGGCGGCAGCGATTGCCGAAGCAGCCGACGCCCGACCCTCAGGTCCACCCTGAGGGTTTTATTATTTCCTGAACTTCTTTTAGCCCCAATTGTTAAATAATAACTTGTCGATAATAAAGATATTATATATTCTCTGAGGACGAATTTTTAGCGAACGGAAGAGAGATAAATGAAGCAATTTCTGAGACTCCCAAAAGCCGCCATTCTGACGGTATTTCTGCTGGCGGCGGCATTGAATAACGCGACGGCAAACCCGGGGAACCCCCATCAACAGGCAATCTACAGCGCCCGCGACAAGGTTTTGCCGGCGCTGGTGCATATCCAGCCGGTCATAACCGATTTCCGCACCGGCAAAATGGTCAAACAGTCGGTGGTCGGCTCCGGGGTGATAGTTCACCCTGACGGCTATGTGGTAACCAACTATCACGTGGCCGGCAAAGCGGAGCGAATCATCTGTACCCTGTACGATAAAGAGCCTTTAAACGCGACTCTGGTCGGGGGCGACCCACTGACCGATATCGCCATTATCAAGTTGAATCTCGATGAATACAAAGGGAAATTGACCGTCGCCTCCTTCGGCAATTCCGATTCCATTCAGGTCGGGCAGTATGTGATGGCGATGGGTTCCCCGCTGGCGCTTTCCCGCTCCATTTCCTGCGGCGTCATTTCCACCACCGACCGGTATTTTTCCGGCGATGTGCAGCTTCCCTCCGGCGAGAAGACCGGTATTTACAATAACTGGATACAGACCGATGCCGCCATCAACCCGGGCAATTCCGGGGGACCGTTGGTCGATTTGAGCGGACGAATTATCGGGATTAACTCCCGCGCCACCATGTTCGCCAATAATATCGGCTTTGCCATCCCGATAAATATTGTGAAGCAGGTCTTTCACGACATTCTCAACCGCGGCAGAGTCATCCGCAGCTGGGTCGGTGTCCAGTGCCAGGAGTTGCAGAATCTGGAAGGGTGGTTCGGCACCGGCATAAATGAAGGGGTTCTTATCGCGTCTGTTGACCCTCAGTCTCCGGCCGAGGCGGCGGGACTTCTTGCCGGCGATGTCATTCTGAAAATGGACAATAAGTCGGTTTCCGCCCGTTTTGCCGAGGAACTTCCGGTTTTCTACAAAATGGTTGCCGATTATCCGGTGGGCGACACCATTACTATGACCATCATGCGGGGCGAGAAGACTTTTGTAGTCCCGGTTGTCACGCATGAATTGGGGGATATCCTGGGTGAAGACCTCGAATGCAAGGAGTGGGGTATCACCATAAAGAGCATAACCAAGCAGATGGCGGTCGATAATCAGCTCGAGGATACCCTGGGCGTTTACGTTTCCGGAGTGAAACGAGTCGGCGCTGCCAGCGATGGCGGCTTGCGGCGGGGGGATGTCATCCGCGGCGTTAATGAACGGCCTGTCGATACTTTCCAGGAGTTCTATCAGCGCTATACCGCCCTCACCGCCGAGAACGCCAACCGCGTATTGCTGACGGTGCGGCGCTCCGGAAGCACCAAATTTATTTTGATAAAAGCGGAAGATATCGCCCACGAAGAGCCCGCATCTGAAGAATAGAGGAGAGTATGAAACTGACTTACATATTTTTGATTATATCCCTGACCGCCGTTGCCGCTTTCGGGCAGAATTTCGATTTCGAGCGTATCAATAAGAAAGCGTACGAATATGCCGTCGCCGTCAATATCAAGCTGGAGGTCTCTTTCGGCACGCAGACCTCCGATGCCCAGATTCGCGGTATCGGCACCATTGTCACCAGAGAGGGATTGGTCGTTTTTGACGGCTCTCCCCTTGATGATGATTCCCCGTTTTCGATGATGTCGGGAATGCAGATGGATATCAAACCGACCAGCATTGAGATCGTGAAATCCGATGGCACCCGATATCCGGCCGAGTATATCGGGGTGGACCGTTTCACCAAGCTCGGCTTCTGCCGTATCACTTCCGAGACTCCCCTCGAATTCAAACCGGTCAGTTTCAGCCATCGCCGCGACTATCGTGTCGGCGAATGGCTGGCGGCATACCTTTTACTGCCGGAGTTTGTCTCTCCTTTGCTGGCGTCTGATGTCGGGATGATTTCCGCCCTGATTCAGGTTCCCGACCAGTTTGTCTTCACGGTAGGGTTTAACGAGATGGAACTCGGCTCGGTGCTGTATGACAGCGCAGGCTACCCTATCGGAGTCCTGGGATTGCTCGACCAGTCGGCTTTTCGCGGTATGGATATATCGACTCTCCCCTCTTTTACCGGTGAAGAATCGGTGCCGTTGCTCGGTGTCATCCCAGCGGAGAAAATCGAGAAACTGGTTAAGGACCCTCCCACCAAAGGGAAAGTTGACCGCGGCTGGCTGGGAATCTATCTTCAGGCGCTGACCGCCGATATCGCCGATTTCTGGGGCATCGACACCAAGTCCGGAATTATTGTCAACGAGGTAGTCAAAGATTCTCCCGCCGACTCGGCCGGTTTGCAGACCGGTGATATAATTGTCCGGCTCAACGGCACCCCTATTACGGTCGATAAAGAGGAGAATCTCCCTATTTTTCAGAAGCAGATTTCCGATTTCGGCGCCAACTCCAGGGTCGGTTTTGAGGTCTTAAGACGAACCAACGGAACGATCGATACCATTCAGACTGTCGCAGTCCTGTCGCCTGCTCCTATCACCCCCGCGGAAGCGCCGTCGTACGAAGACTTCAATTTTGAGTTCACCCTCCGCGACCTGGTCTTCGCCGATTATAATGTCTTCAATCTCGACCGTAAGGAGTTCAAAGGGGTAATGGTCAAAGAGGTCGAATCGGGCGGATGGGCATCAGTCGCCGATATAATGCCCGGTTATATAATTCAGTCGATTGATGGCGAAAAAGTGACATCGGTGGAGGATGCCAAGAAAGTCCTGAACAGAATCGCCGAACAGAAGCCAAAAGAGGTGGTGTTCTTCATCTGGCGGGATAATAAAACTGTTTTCATAAATGTGAAAACCGATTGGTGATAGTCTGACTAAGAGAAATGGCCTGGATTGAGAGGGCGGCGGCAGCGCCGCCCTTTTTGCTGTAATTAACCGTTGCGGCAGACCCTTAGGCTCGACACCTTTCGAGGCGAGCCTGCCGCGATATCCTCTCGCCGTCAGTCCGCCGCGGTGGACTCTTGACAAAATTCGGCGGAAGCTCGGCAAAGTCGCCCGCTCACACCGCTACTCCTTCGCCTCCTGCCAGAACGCCTCCAGTTCGTCAATCGAAAACTCCCCGAACTTCCGCCCCGATTCCTTCACCTTCTTCTCGATAAAAGCGAACCGCTTCGAAAACTTGAGCAGCGTCTTATTGAGCGCCTGTTCCGGGTTTATCTCCAGTTTCCGGGCAAATGACGCCAGCACAAAGAGCAGGTCGCCCAGTTCCTCTTCAATCCGCTCTTTATTCCCCGATGGTATCTCCGCTTCAATCTCCCGTAATTCCTCTTTTACCTTGAGAAAGACCTCCCCGGCATCCTTCCAGTCAAAACCTACTCCCCCGGCCTTCTCGCCGAAACGATACGCCTTAAGAAGCGCCGGCGCCGATTTTGGTATTCCCGATATCACCGATTCTTTCTCCCCCGAATTGACTTTAATCTTCTCCCACTGGTCCCGAACTTCCTGCGGCTTAAGGTCTTTTTTCTCCCCGAAGACATGGGGGTGACGGCTTATCAGTTTCTGATTGATTTCATTGATAGAATCATCAAGAGTGAACCGCCCCGCTTCGCTTGCCAGTTGAGCATGAAAGACAATCTGGCAGAGCAGGTCTCCCAGTTCCTCTTTCAGATGCTTATAATCTTCGTTTTCCACCGCTTCCACCACTTCATACGCCTCCTCGATAAGGTACGGCAGAAGCGACCGATGGGTCTGCTTGCGGTCCCAGGCGCAACCCTCAGGCGAGCGGAGAATCGCCATTATTTCTCTCAACTTATTGAACGGCTCACTGTTATTTATCTGCATATAGTTCCTTTGAAATTGGCAGGTTTGGTCGATAATATCCAAAAATACGGATTTCCGCCCTTATTCAAAGGACTTTTTGTATATACCGCTTCGCCTTGACAAACAGTATATTGGGCGGTATAATTGCAGGTTTTGAAAGAGATATATGAGTACTAAGACAGAAGAAAAGCCCAAAGCCCAGCCGTATGACCCCAAAACGGTTGAAGACAGACTGTACAAGGAGTGGCTTGACGCCGGCTATTTTCACGGCAAAATCGACAAAACAAAAAAGCCGTACTCGATTGTCATTCCTCCCCCCAATGTGACCGACATTCTTCATCTGGGTCATGCCCTTAATAATACCATACAGGATATTTTAATCCGCCAGAAGCGAATGGCCGGGTATGAAGCGGAGTGGATTCCGGGCGCCGACCATGCCGGAATTGCCACCCAGGTCATCGTGGAAAAACAGTTGGCGAAAAACGGCACCACCCGCCGCGAAATCGGGCGGGAGAAATTTTTGGAGCATACCCGAAAGTGGGCATACGGCAACAAAGACAAGATTCTAAACCAGTTGAAACGGATCGGCTGCTCCTGCGACTGGGAACGGACCAGATTCACGCTTGATGATTCCCTTTCCCGCGCCGTAACGGAAGTCTTCATCCGGCTGTACAAGAAAGACCTGATTTATCGCGGCAACCGGATTGTCAACTGGTGCCCCTCTTGCCAGACCTCTCTCTCCGACGACGAAGTCGAACATGAAGAAAAGGATGGCAGCCTCTGGTATATCAAGTATAAAATCAAAGGGAGCGATGAGTATCTGACAGTTGCCACCACCCGTCCGGAGACAATGCTTGGCGACACGGCGCTGGCGGTTAACCCGAAAGACAGCAAGTACAAAAAGTATGTCGGAAAAACTGTGATTCTGCCGATTCTGGAGCGGGAGATTCCGATTATCGCGGACGCTTACGTTGACCCCGAATTCGGCACCGGTGTGGTCAAGGTTACGCCGGCGCATGACCCCAACGACTATGAAATCGGACTGCGCCACGACCTCGAGCAGATTAATATTATGAATATCGATGGCACCCTCAATGCCAACGCCGGCAAATTCAAGGGGCTGGAGCGATATGATGCCCGCAAACAGCTGGTTAAAGAACTGGAGAAGAAAGGGCTGCTGGAGAAAACCGATAAGTATCATCTGGCGGTCGGCACCTGCTACCGCTGTCATAAAGAAATCGAGCCGTATCTTTCGGAGCAGTGGTTTGTCCGGATGGCTCCTCTCGCCAAACCGGCTATCGAAGCTCTCAAAAGCGGCGAATTGCGGTTTCATCCCGACTACTGGTCCAAGACCTACCTGCACTGGATGGAGAATATCCGCGACTGGTGCATTTCTCGTCAACTCTGGTGGGGGCACCGGATACCGGTTTATTATTGCGAATGCGGCGAAACGGTAGTGGCGGCGGAGAAACCGGCTAAATGTCCCAAATGCGGCAACGCCGAACTGAATCAGGATGAGGATGTTCTCGACACCTGGTTTTCTTCCTGGCTCTGGCCCTTTTCAACGATGGGGTGGCCTGAGAAGTCCGAGATGCTCGAATATTTCTATCCGACCAAGGTTCTGGTGACCGCCTCCGAGATTATCTTCCTCTGGGTGGCGCGAATGGTGATGGCCGGATATGAATTTGTAGGAAAGATTCCCTTCAATGACGTCTATATACATGGCACCGTCCGCGACGCCAACGGCATTAAGATGTCAAAATCTCTCGGGAACGGCATCGACCCGCTGGAAATTGTGGATAAATACGGCGCCGATGCCCTTCGGATCTCTCTGGTGCTGGCGACACCGGATGGACAGGACCCCTGGATTTCCAAGAATACCTTTGAAGGGGGACGGAATTTTGTCAATAAGCTCTATCAGGTTTCCCGATTTGTGCAGATGCGTCTCGGCAACGCCCGTTTCGAATGCAACCTGCCTCCGCAGGAGGAGCTGATACTGGTTGACCGCTGGATTCTCAGCCGCCTTGAAGAGACAATTGAGACCGTTGATAAGAACATCGCCGAATTCAAACTGTCGGCGGCGGCAAAAAGCCTCTATTCGTTTACCTGGAATGACTACTGCTCCTGGTATATAGAATTGATAAAACCTGACACCCCGGATCAGCCGATACGGGAAGCCTCCCTCAAGGTCGCTGTCTATACCCTTGACCAGATTCTCAAGCTGCTCCATCCCTTCATACCGTTTGTAACCGAGGAGATTAATAATTCCCTGCGGGAGCGTTTCCCGGAGAAAGAGAAGACCCTGGTCTTTGGACCATGGCCCTCCGCAGGCGGCAAATATCGGGACGAAAAGCTGGAAAAATCGCTGGAAGCGATTCAGGCGGTAGTGAATGCGGTGCGCTCGGTCCGCTCCGAGATGAATGTCCCGCCCGGCAAGCGGTCTGATCTTCATATACGGGTGAATGACAGGGAGCTGGCGCAGCTTCTGGATGAATATCAGGACTATTTCCGCAGTCTGGCCAAGATTGATAAGCTGATTATCGGTCCCGAAATCAAAAAACCGGGACTTTCAGCATCAGCCGTCATCTCCGGCGCCGAAATATTCATTCCGCTGGAGGGGCTGATTAATGTCGACTCCGAAAAGAAGCGGCTGGAAAAGGAACTATCCGGTCTGAAAGAGCAGCTGGAGCGGATTTCCCGGAAACTTGCCAATGCCGACTTTCTCAAGAATGCCCCGGATGATGTGGTCGAGAAAGAGCGACTCCGCAAAGCCGATATCGAAGAGCGGGTCGAGAAACTGAATCATAATCTCGAACAGCTGATGGGCTGGTAGCTCAAAAGAACCATGATATGCCCTAAATCACCAAACCCCGCCGGGCGGCGGGGCTTAGTGTTATGGGGATTCTATAGAGGGGGAATTTTATTTTTCGCTAAATTCGTCAAAATAACTTGAAATTGAGCGGGCGCCCGCCGCGTCCGGAAAGGAGGAAATCTCCACCGGAAGCATATACTCCACGGGAGCGCGAAAATAGTCTTTGCAGAAAGCCGAAATCTGCGATGAAATCCGCCGCGCCGCCGCTTCCGCTCCCTGACGCGGGGTCTCCGGAAACAACAATCCAATACGGCTGCGGCCATGATTGGAAACGGCATCCACCTCGCGCACCGAGCGGCGCACCACTTCCGACAGCGACTCCAGAAACTCGGAACGGCTTCCGCGCCCTTTCTTTTCTTCCTCCACAACCATATCCAGAATCGGACCGATATTGAAGATTACCAGAGAAAGAAAAATCCGGTACCGTTCGGCTCGCTTCAGCTCGTAATTTATCTTTGAGACAAAATCGGAGCTCATACCGACCGTCTCATCCTTGCTTACCACACCATTTGCCAATTTGTTGCTGCCAATGTTTAAACAGTCCTTTATCTTGTAATTATCAAGCAAGTTACATTCCACAAATAATTTAGGATCTAAAATAGACTTTCTTGTCTCTTACCGGACTATTTTAAAGGGCATTAACTCATTGATTTTTATAAGAAATCAAATTATCCAGATAGACTCACATAACATCAACATATTATCAACATTACTCGCTGCCGCAAACTAATGCAGATAAACGGCATAAATCTTCACAAAAAATGACACACCGCTCACACAGGGGTGGGTCATTTTATGGAGTTAAGATTGTACTCTTTTATCTTGTAAAGGAGGGAGCGGTAGCTGATTTCCAGAAGGTCGGCCGCCTTACGACGATTCCAATTGGTCTTGGTTAGAACCTCGCTTATCAATCGTCTTTCTTCATTCGCGATAGCGGCGCCGACACGATGCTTGAGTGAAAAGGCATTCCCCGACTCCGCTGCTACTGCAGCGCTTCCGCCGCCTGGCAACAGGTCGGACAATTGGGTATATTCCGGCGTTTGAATAACATTACTGAGCATTTCATTGACAATCGACTCATCCCCACGGACGACCACCTGTTTGATAAGGTTTTCCAGCTGGCGGACATTCCCGGGCCAGGAAAACTGCAGGAGCTTTGACATGGTCTCCGGTGACAGCGCCATTGCTGATTTCTGATAAAGGTCGCTGTATTTTTTCAGAAAGTGGCTTACCAGAAGCGGAATATCCTCGGTTCGGCTCCGCAACGGCGGCAGGAAAACCGTTATCTCATTCAGGCGATAGAAAAGGTCGTCGCGGAACCCGCCGCGGCGAATAGCGTCTTCCAGATTCTTATTCGTGGCGCAGATAATTCGGACATCAACATGGATATTATGGATGCCACCAACTCGCACAAACTCCTGCTGCTCCAAAACCTGCAGCAGTTTGGACTGCAGCTCCAGCGGCATATCCCCAATTTCATCCAGGAAAATCGACCCCTTATTGGCGACTTCAAACCGCCCCGGTTTGGTCTTATGCGCGCCGGTGAAAGCCCCTTTTTCGTATCCGAACAGTTCCGCTTCCAAAAGGTCTCGCGGAATGGCGGCGCAGTTGACTTTGGTGAAAGGCTCATCAGCCCGCGTTGACATATTATGAAGCATCCGCGCCACAATCTCTTTCCCGGTGCCCGATTCGCCCCGGATAAGAACTGTCAATTCGGAACCGGCGACCTGCTCGATAATGCTCTTTACCTGCGTCATCTTGGGCGAATCGCCTATAAACTGCTCATACTGGTTGCGGGACTTAAGTTGAGATTTGAGTTCCCGGACCTCTTCCCGAAGTTTTTTGGCTTCTAAGACGGCCTGCACTCTAATTTCGATTTCCTTGACTTCAAATGGCTTATGAATGAATTCGGCCGCCCCCAGATGTTTCGACTTGGCGATGTTGTCGGTCTCGCCATGGCCCGAAAGCATTATTATTTCCGGGCGGTTCGGCAGCCGGCTCAGCCGCTCCAGAACCTCCAGACCGGAAATTCCGGGCATCTTTATATCCAGAAGCACCAGGTCCGGCTTTTCAGTAGTAACCATCTGTATCCCCTCGCTGCCGTCACGAGCCGATACAAATTCATAGTCAGGAAGCCCCTCACTCAAAAGCCAGGAGACCTTGGGGTCATCATCGATTATTAAGATTTTAATCTTATCTTTTTTCATACGAAAAGTTTTGCACTTTAAACATTTATCGTCATTTTTTATCAAAAATCAAGTAAATGACAGCAGTTTTCGTGCCTTTTTTTGCAATATTTTGCAATTTATTTCGGAAAATATAAGGTAAAGTCGGTCCCCTTGCCATATTCGGAATCGACTTTAAGGGTACCCCCATGCGCCGCCATGATTCTTTCGACCACCGAAAGCCCCAGACCTGTGCCGGTCTCCTTGGTCGTATAATATCTATCGAATATTTTCGCCAGATTCTCTTTCTTGATTCCCCGTCCGGTATCGCTGACCGTGATAGCAAGGTAGTCTATTTTTCTAAACGGCGGGCGGTCGATCTTGCCGGTAACCCGGATATTGCCGCCGCTGTCGGAGATGGCATCAACCGAATTTAAGAAAAGGTTCAGGAAGACCTCCAGCACCTGGTTCTTATTCACCGGAATCTCCCAGTTGCAATTGTCATAATGGGCTTCAAACTTGATGTTTTTCTTGGCAAATTCCGGCTTGAGGAACTCCGTCGCCCTTTGAATAATTTTTCGGATATCTCTGATTTCGGTTTCGTACTTATGCGGCTTGGAGAAATCGACCAGTTCCTTCACCAGGTCGTTGAGCCGATGCACCTCCTCTTCAGCCATATGGAAAAATCCCGTATCCTTGCCCACATCGGGATATTTGTCCCGCAAGATCTGTATCCAGCCCCGAATATTGGTGAGCGGTTTACGCAGGTCATGGGAAATTTCGGATATCATATTCCCCATGGTCAGAAGCCGGGTGGCATTCAAGAGCGCCTTTTCTCTTTCATAGAATCCGGATGACTGCGAAATAATCAGTTGCGCCAGCGAAATCTCCTGCGCCGTGTAGAGACGCTCGCTGCGGGAACCGATGCAGTAGATATGACGAAGCTCCCCCTCCTGGAGCACCGGCAGGGCAGTAAAATTCGCCTCGGGACGGGGATATACCGGGGCGTGCGAAAGAAGCCGCGCCATATAGCGCGACAGCGTCGCGATATCCTGAAAGTCGAGGTCGGCAAACTCCACATTTTCAATCACAATCTCTTCGCTCTTTATCAGGTCCAGATTGATAGAGCCGCTGTCGGTCAAGGGTATGGTTGTGCCGGTGACCCCGACCGGTTTGAGCGCCTGACGTCCCGGTTGCCACTCAAACCAGAGCGCAAAATCGATTGGCATCAGTTTGCCGAGATACTCAAAGACCGCCTGTCGCATCGCCGAAACCGACCCGACCGCCGACAGCCGGTTCGATAATTCGAAGAGAATCGAGAATTCATGGAGTTTTTGGCGGTTATTTTCGAACTGGCGGGCATCATCGATGGCAACCGCCGCCTGCGCCGCAAAGGTAGTCAAGAGTTTCAGGTCATGCTCGGTGAAACTTGCCCCGTTCCGCTTGTTCGCCATATTGATAACCCCCAGCACCCGATTGGTTATCTTGAGGGGAACGCACAAAAGCGACGCCGAACTGTACCGCTCTTTATTAATCCGCTTGAATCTCTCATCCTTTTCGACGTCATCGACCATCAGAGGTTCACCGGACTGGGCGACATAACCGGCAATAGATGACCCCAGCGGCAGCGAAACCGTGTCGGCAATTTCCCGGTCCAGCCCCCGGTAAGCTTTGATGGTCAGAATATCGGTTTCTTCATTGATAAGCATCAGTGAGCCGATTTCCGCCTGCGTCACCTCGGCGGCAAGAGCAACTATTTTGTCCAGGAGCTTGCTGATATCGGTCGTATAGCCGAGCGATTTGCCTGCTTCATAAAGGGCATTGATTTCCTGAAGTCGGTTGTTGAGATTGCAGTTTGCCTGTTTTAGTTCTTCCAGAAGTTTCTTGCGCGCCATAGCCGCTTCACGCTTTTCCAATCCGCGCCGGACCGAAATCTCCAGTTGGGTGAACTCGACCGGCTTCAGAAGATATTCGAATGCGCCGTTCTTTATCGCTTCCAGCGCCGATTCCAGTGACGCATATCCGGTCATAAGTATGACAATCGTCTCCGGGTCGATTTCCCTGACCACTTTGAGAATATCCAGGCCGGTCAGTTCCGGCATCTTGATATCGGTTATTACCAGATCAAACGGCTCCTGTTTGAGAAGTTCCACCGCCGCCGGGGCGGACTGCGTTGTCTGCACTCTGTAGCCGCTCCCCCCCAGCAATTCCG
The DNA here is from genome assembly GCA_040753495.1 of Candidatus Zixiibacteriota bacterium. Classification (NCBI taxonomy): domain Bacteria; kingdom Pseudomonadati; phylum Candidatus Zixiibacteriota; species Candidatus Zixiibacteriota bacterium. The sequence continues at coordinate 14,816 of JBFMEF010000221.1, read as the reverse complement.
CAAGCGAATCGCACATCCGCGACTCATCGTCAATTATCAGAATCTTCTCAGATCTTCCAGTCATTGTCTAATTCTTCCTGTTGAATCGGGAGACGAATCTCAAAACATCCCCCTTTTTCAAGGTTATAGAACTCTATCGACCCATTATGGTTTTTAATTATACCATAGCAGACAGAAAGTCCCAGCCCGGTGCCGCCAGATTCTTTTGTGGTATAAAACGGCTCAAATATATGGGGGACATGCTTGGGGTCAATGCCGGTCCCGCTGTCGCAGAAGCGGAGGCAGACCAGATGACGGTTGTAGGTAGCCGCCACCGATATTTTCCCCCCTTCTTTCATCGCTTCCTTGGCATTGATAAAGAGATTGATGAAAACCTGCTTCAAACCGTCGGGCCAAGCCACAATCGTCGGAAAATCATCGGCCGCATCTATCAGAATTTCTACGCCGGCATCAGCCAGCTGACGGCTCATCAAAGCCGCCGTTTCATTCAGAAGCCGTACCAGGTCGGTCGGAGCAAACTTGATGACGCGGGGCCTGTGGAAATCAAGCAGTTGCCGCACAATCATCGCAATCCGGTCAATCTCCTGCCCCACCACTTCCAGATACTCCGAGGCTTTTGCCGAATCGTCAATATTGCGCCCGGTCAGCGCCAGATAATTCTTGATAATGCCCAGCGGGTTGTTAACTTCGTGGGCAATCTTTGCCGAGAGTTCCCCCAGAGCCGCCAGACGTTCGGACTGCACCAATAGTTCCTGCGTCTTCTGCAGTTTTTCAATCGCCTCCCGCTCCGAATCATAGAGACGGGCATTCTCAATTGAGACCGCCGTCTGGTTGGCGAGTATCGAAAGAAATTCGATATCGTCATCCTTGTAGGGCAGTCCCGAGGCTTTAACCGAAATAATCAATATTCCCCGCAGTTTGGTCTGAAAAATCAGCGGCACCACCAGCCCCTCTGGGAAGTACCTCTGAAAAGCCTGAATCTCCGGAGCGGAAAATCCGCCGCTTATTTCATTGATAAGCACCGGTCGATTGAGGGCGGTGATATATTTGCCAAACTCCCCTTCCGGGTCGATACTTATCTCTTCCCGGGGAAAGGGCGGCGCCCCTTTGACCCGCGCCAGACGAAACTCCTTCCGTCCTATCTCCCGCGGAAGATACAGGGTCGCCTTTTGCGCCCCCATCTGACCCATCGAGGTCAATACAAAGGAATCAAGCAAGGTCTCGTAGTTGAGAACGGCGTTAAAATTGCGGCTCAGTTCGAAAATTGTGTAGAGGTCAAAGATTTTTCGTTTCAGGCGACGATTGGAATCGGTCAACTCTTCCAGTTTCCGATTGACTTCCGCCCGAAGCGTCTTAACCGTTTCGGTCGGTTTCTTTCGGGCGCCTTTTTTAACTGCCATAAATCTCTTTCCGGTGTTCCAGAAATTCGCCTACGCCGTAATGCGAGCCGCAGACTACTATTATATCGTCAGTTCCCGCCTCTTTTATCAGGCGGCGCGCCGTGCTCGTCACCGTACCGCCCGTAACGACCGGAACTGCTTTACCTCTTAAATGACGAGCGATCTCCTCCGGTTCCGCGCTGCGGTAAGTTTTCAGACGGACAATAAAGATACGCCGGGCAATCTGCGGAAGCGACGTCACGGAGCGTTTCAAATCTTTATTGCTGACCAATCCGAGAACGATATTGGCGTTCTTGCGGGGAAAAACAGTTTTGAAGCAAGCGACCATCGCCTGCACTCCGGCCGGGTTATGTCCCACGTCCAGAATCACCGTCGGTTTCCCTTTATCTTTCAACATCTGGAATCGACCGGGCCATTGAGTCAATGCCAATCCCTCCCGGATAGCGCGGTCGCTGACTTTATATCCTTCACCTCGGAGGAATAACGCCACTTTTACCGCCAGAGCGGCATTTTTTATCTGATGTTCCCCCGGCAGAGAGGGCCGGAGTCTTGAGATGACCTTACTTCCAGCACGATAACTGAACTCGAAATTCTTTCCGATGGCACCATGGAAATTCTTCTTCTGCATCGGCAGAAGCGGCGCCTGACATTTCCGGGCGACAGCCGCTATTTCTCTTGACGCTTCCCCGGGCAAGATACCGGTAATCACCGGTCGCTTCTGCTTAATAATCCCCGCTTTCTCAAAGGCGATTTTGCGCAGCGTATGCCCCAGAATATGCATATGGTCAAAGGAAATATCGGTAATGACTGAAACCAGCGGTCGCATGACATTGGTGGCGTCGAGACGTCCTCCCAGCCCGGTCTCGATGATGGCGATATCAACATTGCGCCGCGCAAAATAAGCAAAGGCTAAGGCCGTACAGACCTCAAAAAACGTGATTTTCTGACCTTTTATATCGGCCTTATTCTGTCTGATAAACTCGGTAATGAACCGCTTCTCAATAAGCGCGCCGTTGACTCGAATCCGCTCCCGAAAATCGACCAGATGGGGGGAAGTGAATATGCCGGTGCGGTAGCCGGCCTGACGGAAAATCGCTTCAAGATACGCCGCGGTTGACCCTTTGCCGTTGGTGCCGGCAATATGCACCGAGCGAAACTGATTCTGGGGATTGCCCAGTTTCTCTAAAAATAGCGAGATATTCTCCAACCCGAGTTTCATTCCAAAGAACTCTCGGGAGAGAATAAATCGCAGCGCCGATTTATATCCTCCGGACTCTTTTGCCATCACTATCTCTGGAAATATCTGAGAAGCAAAGTCAGGGTATCGCGCAGCTGACTGCGGTCGACAATCTTGTCGAGAAACCCTTTTTCAAGGAAAAACTCCGATGATTGGAAGCCGGGCGGAAGTTCCTGCCCGATAGTCTGCTGAATGACGCGCGGTCCGGCAAATCCCAAAAGCGCCTGTGGCTCGGCAATGATGACATCACCCAGAGAAGCATAACTTGCCATCACTCCGGCTGTAGTCGGATTGGTCAACACCGAAATATAGGGAATCTGTTTCTGGTGAAGGATTGCCAGCAGAGCTGATGTCTTTGCCATCTGCATAAGCGACAATATCCCCTCCTGCATCCGGGCTCCGCCGGAACAGGAGACGATTATTAATGGAATCTTATGCTCCAGCGACCGCTCAATCGCCCGCGCAATCTTTTCGCCCACCACCGAACCCATCGAGCCGCCGACAAAGTTGAAATCCATTATGGCAAATGAGATTTTGATGCCATTAATGCTCCCCAGCCCGGCAACCACGGCATCTTTTAGCCCCGATTTCGCCTGCGCCGCCTTTATCCGGTCCGGATATTTCTTGGAATCTTTGAATTTCAACGGGTCAAGCGACTCCAGATTGGCATCATACTCCTCCAGCGCCCCGTCATCGAGAATCATATTGATATATTTCTGGCTCGAAATGCGGAAATGAAAGCGGCAGTTGGGGCAGATCCAGTAATTAGCCTCCAGCTGCTTGGTATAAATAATCTCCCCGCAGGCGGTGCATTTCGACCAGAGACCGTCAGGAATCTCCTTCTTCTCCTGTCGGGCCAGGCCCTCCTTAGCCTTTTTAAACCATTCCATCGCCGCTAATCCTGGTCTCGAAGAGTTTTCACCATGACAATCGCATCCTCCGGGGGAATTCGGTAATAGCCGGGTCTGCGATACAGTTCGATAAACCCAAAACGGTTATATAAATTAATGGCGGCCGTATTGCTGGGCCGCACGTCCAGAAAAATATACTCGCATTCCGCCTTTTTGGCGATTTCTAAGATACGATTTAAAAGGGATTTGGCAATAGATTTTCCCCTGAATTCCGGCGCCACACCGATATTGGTCAACTGGCATTCTCCCGCCGCTACTATATAACCGGCGTAACCGGTTATAAGACCGTCAATTTCCGCGACAATAACTCCGCGGTAATCGGAGTCAAGCTCCTCTTCGAAGGCAATGGCGGGCCAGGGGTCGCTGAATATCCGCGCCTCTATCAGAACAATCGGCGCGATATCGCCGCGAGTCAAAGGCCTGATAACAAGTTGCCCTTTTGTCGAGTTTAATTCACTCATTGGCGCGACCAGCCGGAAACTGCTGGATATATAACGGTTCCAGAGAGGCCAGATTATCATGGCCGGTCTCTATCAATCTCTCCCGACCCAGAGCGAGGAAATCCTCATGCCCCAGAGTAAATTCCTCAGGTTTTATCAGTCTCAAACCCGGGATGGAAGGGAAATCCGGCATATCAACCAGCAGAAGCGGAATTCCCTGGAATCTTGAAGTGATTTCCGAGATATCAATCAATTCAATCATCCGATTGTCAAATTGGGGGGAATCGACTAAGCCGGAATAGAATTGCTCGCGGCGGGAGCGAATCAGAACGGCAGCGCGGCCTACCGTCCGGGACAGCCTCGGTGATGCCGCTTCAAATATCGAAACGCCCGCCACCGGAATTTTCAGCGCCTGCGCCAGACCTTTGGCGGCCGCCAGCCCGACCCGCAGACCGGTAAAAGAACCAGGACCGGTCGAGACGATTATTCTGCTCAGCTCCCTCTTTGCCACCCCGTTTTCCCGCAGCAATCTATCAATCAAGCCGATTATGAATTCCGCATGGCGAAAACGGTCCCGGTTCTCCGCCGAGAATATCTTTCCCGCGGCATCCGCAAGACCGACTCGCAGGACCGAGGTCGAACTGTCAATCAATAATATTCGCTCACTGGACATAGCCGCTTCGCTTATCTTTTAACAAATAAGATACGGATTTCCCGCTCCGTCTCCGTCAATATCCGAAACTGTATCTCGAATCGCTCCGCGGGAAGAAATTCTGATGCCTTCTCGCCCCATTCCACGGCAATGATACCGTCCCGAAGAAGATAGTCATCCCAGCCGATTTCTTTCAGCTCCGTCAAATTTGTCATTCGGTACAGGTCGAAATGAAAGAGCGGCAAACGACCGTAATATTCGTTGACCAGCGTGAAGGATGGGGACTTTATTTCATTTTCATCGATTCCAAGCCCCTGCGCTATGCCCTTAATGAAGCAGGTCTTGCCGGCGCCAAGCGGACCGGACAAGCTGAGCAGCATTCCCGGTTCGAGAAATCCCGCCAGTTCCCGCCCCAGGGTAACCGTCTCCGACTCCTTCCGGCTGACGGCAGTATGCGAAGGAAGGTTTATTGTCATCGCTTGGGGGTCAGCACCGCTATCGGCACCACCAGTTCTTCCAGCGAAATGCCGCCATGCTGGAAGGAATTCTGAAACTGCCGGATATATTCATTGTACTTATTGGGATAGACAAAGTAAAAATCTTCCTTGGCAATGATATAGGTGGTGGCGAGGTTGAATTTGGGAAGACGGAAATCGGCCGGGTTCTTTATCAGCCAGGCTTCTTTGGTATCGACATTGAGATTGTCGCCGTACTTGTACCGCAGGTTGGTCGAGGTATCTCTTTTGCCGTGCGCCAGGGTTCCCCGGGCGCAAAGCACTGAACCGTGGTCGGAGGTGACGATAACAGTGAAATCTTTTTCAGCAAATGATTTCAGGATGGCAAAAAGCGGCGAGTGCGCAAACCAGCTTTTCATAAGAGAGCGAAAGGCCGCTTCGCTTCCGGCAATCTCCTTCAGGATGACATTGTTGGAGCGGCCATGCGCCAGGATATCGAGGAAGTTAAACACAAACGCCACCAGCTGCGACTGGTAATAATCCGCCACCCGCTTGGCCAGCACTTCCCCTTCGGTGTTGTCAAATATCTTCTCGTACCGAACCGGGCTTTTGAGATTGAGCTTCTCCCGCTGCACCAGGTCGGCAAGAAAACGGTCTTCCATCCGGTTTAACGACCCTTCATCATCGCCGCGGTAATTGTCGGGGTACCGCTTGGCGATTTCGTCCGGGAAAAGCCCCGAAAAGAGGGCGTTGCGGGCGAACGGCGTGGCCGAGGGAAGCATCGAAAAATAAGTGTCGCGGTTTATATTGTAAAACTCCGCTACCAGCGATTCAATTGTCAGCCACTGGTCAAGACGCATGCAGTCAACCACTATCAAAAGCACCTTGCGCCCTTCTTTCAGAAGCGGGGTCAGATACTTGGTCAGCAGATCCGGCGACAGAGTGGGACGAGCATCGCTGAAAAGCCATTTCTGATAGTTTTTCTCCAGATATTTGGTGAACTCGTTATTCCAGTCTTTCCGCGTCCCCAGATGAGTCTGCGCCAGCCCCTCGTCAGGATTGGCATCAAGTTCCAGATCCCAGGATGCCAGAATCTTCGCCGCTTCCAGCCAATCCTGTGGCTCCAGAACTCCATATAATTTCTGATTAAAACGGTTAATCTCGCCGATATACCGCTTCATCTGGCTTTCCGAGAGTATTTTCTTTGTATCCAGAAATCGTTTTGCCACCATCAATACTTGCGAGGGATTGACCGGTTTGGTCAGGTAGTCGTCAATCTTCTGTCCAATCGCCTCGTTCATCAGAGTCTCTTCTTCCGATTTGGTCACCATCACCACCGGCAGATGAGGATTTATCTCTTTTATCTCCTCCAGCGTCGAGAGACCGTCTTTCCCCGGCATCATTTCATCCAGCAGCACCAGGTCAATGGTCTCACTGCGGACTTTCATCACGGCATCGTCCCCCGAATGCGCCACCGCCACCTCGAATCCTTTTTGCTCGAGGTATATGATATGGGGCTTAAGAGAGTCTATCTCATCGTCAACCCAGAGAATCTTCTTTTTAGTCATCATTGCGTTGTGCTCAGTAAGAAGTTGGCTTTAATTCATTAACAAGAAATCTTATCCCTTGCTCCCCTGATTTACCGGCAGAATTATCTGAAATATGGTTTCGCCCGGATGTGATTTGAGAAGCGCCATTTTGCCACGATGGTAATCCTCAACAATTCTTCGCGCCAGAGTTAACCCCAGCCCCCAACCACGCTTCTTGGTGGTGAAACCGGGACGGAAGATTTTTCTGGCATATCCGGGCGGAATGCCGGGACCATTATCTTTGACTGTTATCAATATCGCCTTTCTCTCAGAGGCAAGCCTGGTGGCAATCTCGACTCGTCCTTTCTGAGGGTCCACCGCCTGCAGACTGTTTTTAATCAGATTTTCCACCGCCCACATTATCAGTTCGCCGTTTATCTGCACCGGCGCGATATTTTCAAAGTCGCAGGTTATCTGCACTCCTTGACCGCTGAAGGGGAGCCGCCGACGATAATAACAGGCGGTTTCCTCCATCAGGGCATTAATATCAACTTCCTTAAGTTCCGGCATGGAGCCGATCTGCCCGAAGCGGTTGGCGACTCGCTGCAGACGGTCGATGTCGGTTTTCATCTGGAGAAAAATATCGCTGTCTTTGAGTTCCTCAGACGGGGGCGCGTTGGGCCCGAGTTTGCATTTTTCCAGAAGTATCTCCAGCCAGCCCATCAGTGAGGATATCGGCGTTCCCAACTGATGCGCCGTTTCCTTTGCCATCCCGACCCAGATATGCCGCTCTTCAGAGCGGCGGATATTCTGAAAACCGATAAATCCGATAAGGACAAATGCCGCCACCAATCCCATCTCGATAAACGGCATCCATTGCAGCTGACGAATTACCGGTGAATCGCCATAATAAAAATAAGAAAGGGTTCGCTCTTCGAATTTGAGCGGTATCTCCCCCCGGTCAGCCCGCATCTCCTCCACCAGTTTCTTCACCTTTGCCTGCGCTTCCGGTGAGGGGTCATTATCGGGAATCCCTTCAATGTTCCGCCAGAAAATCGGTTCCCGATTGACATCGGCAATCACGACCGGAAAGTTCGCCTTCTTGATGACTTCGTCAAAGATAATCTGAACTTCGCCGCCCGAGGTATTATCGCTTGCCGCCAATTGCCAGAGCTTGACATAGGAAGCGGCCATCCGCTCCGCATCCTGTTTTATCTGCTCGATAACATCAAGCGTGTACCAGCCGAAAACCACCGCCAGCAGCACAATTCCGACCAGCAGGAATAGTTTGAAAATTGTGGTAGCGCCGATGGAGAGACGAATTTTACTTTTCTTTTCCATCTCCGGTTATTTCCGTTATTCCACCCATGTAAGGACGAAGCGCCTCCGGTATCAAGATGGTCCCGTATTCTGTCTGATAGTTCTCCATAACCGCCGAAATCAGCCGCGGCAACGCCGTGCCGGAGCCGTTCAAGGTATGCACAAACTGAACTCTCTTATTCTTGTCCCGAAAACGGGTATTCATCCGCCGCGCCTGGAAGGCTTCAAAATTCGAGACCGAGGAAACCTCCAGAAATTTTCCCACCCCGGCCGACCAGAGTTCGATATCATAACATTTCGCTCCGGCGAATGAGAGGTCGCCGGTGCAAAGCAGCCGCACCCGATACGGTATCTTGAGCGCTTGAAGGACTTTCTCCGCCTGCTGCAGAAGAGTCTCATGCTCATCGTATGATTTCTCCGGGTGGACTATCTTAACCAGTTCCACCTTGTCGAACTGATGTACCCTTATCATTCCCCTGGTATCTTTTCCGGCAGCGCCGGCTTCCCGGCGAAAACAGGGCGTGTAGGCGACATAATATATCGGCAGCTGCTCTTCGGTCAGAATCTCCTCCCGATGAAAATTGGTCACCGGAACTTCCGCCGTCGGTATAAGCCAGAGATTCTCATCTTCAATCTTATAGAGGTCATCGGCCATCTTGGGAAGCTGCCCGGTGCCGGTCATGGCAGGGCTGTTGACCAGATACGGGACGCGAACCTCCGTGAAGCCGTCCCGAATATGAAGGTCGAGCATGAAATTTATGAGGGCGCGCTGCAAACGGGCTCCGGCTCCTTTTAAAACAAAAAATCCCGAGCCGCTTATTTTCGCCCCCGCTTCCAGGTCAAGTATATTAAGCTTCTTTCCCAGATCCCAATGCGGCAGCAAAGTGAAGGTCGGTTGCGAAACAGTCCCCCATTCCTTGACTGTCACGTTACTCTCTTCGTCGGCGCCGACTGGTACCGAAGGGTGCGGCAGATTGGGCACGCGCAGCAAAAGCGGCTCCAGTTCCGCTTCGGTCTGCCGCAGATTCTCATCCAGTTGCGCTATTTTGTCCCCCACATTTTTCATCTCTGCGATATCCGATGAAGCATCTTCCTTTTTCCGCTTCTTTTGCGCTATCTGCTCGGAAACGTTGTTTCGGAGCGCTTTCAATCGCTCTACCTCGGCGATAATCTCCCGGCGTTTCTGGTCGAGCGCCAGAATCTGGTCAATATCGGCTTTCTCATTCTTATGCTGAATCGCCTCTTTGACCGCCTGGGGATTCTCCCGGATAAATTTTATCTCTAACATATCATCCTGCTTATAACCCTGACTTAATTTATATGCTAATGAGGCAATATCTTACGAAACTATTTCAGACAATTTAACCGTTTTATTTCCCTCGGTCAAGCCTTAACGCCGACCTGACGGTCCACCGCTGGGCGCCGGCGCGAAGAGTCTTACCCCTTTGCTCTTTACCGCATTAGACCTTTTCTCTGTTGACAACAGTATTGTGGAAAGTAAATTATTTATCGCTGCCAGAAATTCTGGAATTCTGGCGGCAGGCATTATTAAAGGACGCGGGACTATGGAAAACAAATCATCATCAAAATTTAATGAAGATTGGCTGGCGTTGATTCTGGGGCTTTTTCTGTTCGTTCTCTCCTTGATTCTGATATTTGGCTTTGACCTGCTCGGCTGGGTGGTGAAATCGCATGTCTGGACCGAACTTGGTTCCTGCTTGAAACCGGCCTCCAAGACTTACGCCGGTCTCTCCGGTCTGCTTTCTCTCTTTTCCACTTATCTGTTTCTTCTGATACTGATGCTGGCCGGCGGTGCGCTTCTCAAAGCCAACCTGAAGAGGTTCGCGCTCGGTTTTACCGCCGTTTTCTGGATAAGTTATATCTGCTGGATTCTGGGGTGCTGGGCATTTATTGCCGCCACTCCCAATGAGTTGAGCAAATTCGGCATAGGCTGGTCGCTGAACCTGACGGCCGAAGCCGGTTATATTATTGCGCTTCTGGTCGGACTGTTTATCGGCAACTTCGCGCCGCGCTTCTCGCAAGCCATGAGGGAGGCTATCAGGCCGGAACTGTATATAAAAACCGCCATCGTAATTTTGGGCGGATACCTCGGCATTACCGCCGCCGAGCAGTTGGGACTGGCAACCTCGGTCATCTGCCGGGGGTTCTGCGCCATTGTCGAAGCCTATCTGATTTATTGGGCGCTGGTCTATTTCATTGCCCGACGATATTTCAAATTCAGCCGCGAATGGTCGGTCCCTCTCGCCAGCGGAATATCGATTTGTGGCGTCTCGGCCGCAATCGCCACCGGTTCAGCAATTAAAGCCCGCCCGGTGGTACCTATCATGGTCTCGTCATTGGTGGTCATTTTTGCCGTCGTGGAACTTTTGCTTCTCCCCTTCATCGCTCAGACCTTTCTTTCTAACGAGCCGATGGTCGCCGGCGCCTGGATGGGGCTGGCGGTGAAAACCGACGGCGCTGCGGTTGCCAGCGGCGCTATCACGGAATCGCTCATCTTGGCAAAAACCGCCGCCGAACAGGGAATCAACTATCAACCGGGGTGGATGATGGCAACCACTACTACCGTCAAAGTCTTTATCGATATCTTTATCGCTATCTGGGCCTTCATCCTGGCATATATCTGGTCGGCTAAAATCGACAAACGCCCCAACGAGAAAGTTAGATTCAGCCAGATTTGGGAACGGTTCCCCAAGTTCATTTTAGGTTATATGGCGACTTTTTTTGCGGTCATTTTAATCGCTGTCTCTGCGCCTGACGCCGTCAGCGGCGCCAAAGCCTCGATGGGAACCGCCAATATCTTCCGCGGAATTTTCTTTGTCATGACCTTTTTCACGATTGGTGTCGCCTCCAATTTCCGCAAACTCTGGGAGGAAGGTATCGGCAAACTGGCGCTGGTTTATGTCATCTGTCTTTTCGGTTTTATAATCTGGATAGGTCTGGTAATCTCCTGGCTGTTTTTCCATGGCGTTAAACCTCCCTTAGCAGGATAGATTAGTAATGGAAGAGCCCAAAATCGCTGATGAAATCAAGAAAATGGAGTACGAGCCGCTTCTCCCTATCGAGAAAAAGCTTATCGCCTACAGCATTATAATCGGGCTGGTCTTGATTGTAATCCTGGTCTGGGTGAGCCATACCGTATTTGAAATCTGACAGGTATCGCGACTTTCTAACCCGGCGGAACGGCCGAAAAATCGCCAGAAATACCTTGATTTTTGGCGGCAGGATGTTATATTACTTGTCTTAATTATTGGAGATTATACAATGGCAAAAGTTTGTGAAATCTGTGGCAAAAAGCCGGTAGTTGGACGAAATATATCGCACGCGCATAATGTGACCGCTCGACGATTCAATCCCAATCTGCAGACTGTCCGCGCCAATATCAACGGCTCCGCCCGTTCGGTTCGTGTATGTACCGGGTGTCTTAAAGCCGGCAAGGTGCTTAAAATCAACAAGGCGAAGAAAGCCAAAACGGTCTGAGTTTCATCGCTTTAAAAACGATTCAGGACATTGAGAGCATCATACCCCGCACATGGCGGGGTTTCTTTTTGCGAAGGGTTAATTCTGCCATTACGCTGTCAAACCTGCCTTTTTGATTAAACCACCCGTATTTATTGCGAAATCATATGTGTAAGTCTTTATATTCCTTGACTTTTGACTACCTATGCATATATTGCATAATAACTTACATCCCTCGGAGGACTTTCAAAATGTGCCGTCATCTCCGCTTGCTGTTCCTTCTCTTAATCGGGCTATTGTCAGCCACTACTTCGCAGGCCGTACCGCTATCTGACCAGGTTATCGCCAAACTGCGCCATGAAGGGCGACTTGATGAAGTTGTCGCCCGGATAAATGACGCCCGCGCCCGCGGGGTCGATATGCCGCAGACTGCCAATCAGAAGACCCGGGCCTCTCTGGCTCTCGGTAATCCGGTCACTTTTCGCGTGCTGGTGATTCTGGTCGATTTCCCCGACAAGCCCTACACCGCCGGTTATGCCGCCGCGACTGTCGCCGATTTCGACTCTATCCTGTTCTCCGATGGTTTTCTGAATCCTACCGGTTCCATGAAGGAATACTATCTCGAAAATTCTTTCGGCAATTTTGTCATGCTGGGGGATGTTTACGGATGGTACCGCGCTTCTCAGAATTCCACTTATTATACTCAGAACTGTGACGGCTCGCACGGTTTCGGCGATTATCCTACCAACGCTCAGAGGCTGGTGGAGGAGGCAATTGATGCCGCCGACCCTTTTGTTGACTTTTCGCTTTATGACAACGACGGCGATAATTATGTCGATGGCATCTTCATCGTTCATGCCGGCACCGGATATGAAGAATCGGGCGGCGATTGCGAAATCCACTCCCATGCCTGGGGTATCAATCCTCGCTTTAAAGACGGAGTTTATATATCAGGATACTCTATGGAGCCGGAAGAATCGGCCAGCAGCGCCGATAATGCCCCTATTGGAGTTTTCTGCCACGAGTTCGGGCATGTTCTTGGTCTCCCCGACCTCTATGACACCGATTATTCATCGCGCGGATGCGGTTACTGGACCGTTATGGCGAGCGGAAGTTACAACGGCAATTCCCGCATTCCGGCTCATTTTGACGCCTGGTGCAAAAAAGAACTCGGCTTCATAACGCCGACCAACGTGCTTACCAACCAGACCAATATTATCTTTCCGGCCGCCGCCTGGAACCCGACCGCATACCGTCTCTGGGCCAATGGCTCAGTCGGAAGCCAGTATTTCCTGGTTGAGAATCGTCAAAGAATGGGCTTTGACCGCGACCTCCCCTGGGAAGGACTCCTTATCTGGCATATCGATGAAACCCAGTGGGGCAATAACGAAGATTGGCATCCACTGGTAATGCTGGAGCAGGCCGACGGACGATTCGACCTTCAGTTCGACAATAATGGCGGCGATGCCAGTGACGTTTATCCCTGGGGTGGGATTGACCATTTTGACGATAAAACCACTCCCAATTCCCGCAGTTACACTAACACTGTCACTCAGGTCGCTGTCTGGAATATCTCCCTCTCCGATTCTATTATGATCGCCAATCTCGATGTCAACTGGTCGCGCCCCTATTTGACTATTGACTCCTCCCGTTTTGCTGATGACGATGCTGATGGGTATCTTGAACCGGGGGAATCGATTGATCTCGACCTCTTTTTCAAAAACGACTGGCTGACTGCCACCGGCGTCAATATAACGGTTACCTCCAATGACCCCAATCTGACTTTTACCGTCCCCAATAGCAGCATACCGCTCATAAACGGCAATGGCGGAACCGCCAGCACGGTCGGCAGTTCGCTCCAGTTTATCGTTCCCAATATTGACAACCCAACTTATGATTCCTTTTTCATAGAATTGACCGCCAATGGAGGCCTCTTTCAGAAGACCTTCACCATAGAAAAAGTGCTGGGGAAGACACGGGTTTTGATTGTCGATGATGACCGCGGCGACAATTACGAAGAAATGTACTTCGGCGACACCTACCAGCGACGCGTACCGGCCGACATCTGGAACAAGCAGGCTTCCGGCACTCCGCCCGGAACGGCACTGACTGAATACAGCACTGTCATCTGGTTCACCGGCGACAGCGCCGCCGATTATCTTTTGCCGGCCGATATTGTCTCGATGAAATATTTTCTCGATAACGGCGGCAACCTCTTTTTGACCGGCCAGGGACTGGCCAATGAACTTCGCACCCAGGATTCCCTATTCCTGGAGAATTACCTTCGCGCCCGTTATGGCGGCACCTATTTCAGCATCTATCATGATGGCATCGCCGGCTCGCCGATTGGCGACGGCTTTGTCGCCCGGTATTTCAGCGGCGCCAATCAGGGCATCTCCATTTCATCGCAGATTATTCCGGTCAACGGCGGACTGGGCGCTTTCAAATTCCGCAACGGAACTCAATACTCCGCTCTTTCCTATTCCGGCTCATACAAGTTGGTCTTCTTCAACTGGGGCTACGAATCTATTCTTAACACCTCTGTCTCTTACACCAAGAGAGATACCATTCTGACCCGGATACTGCTGTTTCTCGATGGCTGGGCGGTCCCACCGTGTGTTGATACCGATGGTGACAGTTATGGCAATCCCGGTCATCCTGAAAATCTCTGCCCTAACGACAACTGCCCTGCTATCGCCAATCCCGGGCAGGAAGATGCCGATTCTGACGGAGTCGGTGACGCTTGCGACAACTGCCTGAATGTCGCCAATCCGCTACAGGAAGACCCGGATGCCGACGGTGTCGGCTCTGCTTGCGACAACTGTCCTGATACCTTCAATCCCGGGCAGGAGGATGCCAACAGCAATGGCATTGGAGACGTCTGCGATTTTGTCTGCGGCGACCCGACTGGAAATAGTGTTATCAATATCCTTGATGTCACCTATATCATTGCTTATCTATACAAGAGCGGTCCGGAGCCGCAGCCACTTCAGTCGGGTGATTCCAACGGCAATGGGTCGATAAATATTCTCGACGCCACCTATCTCTTGAGTTATCTGTACAAGAACGGTCCCGACCCGCTCTGCCCATGAGGCTTAAGCATAAATGACGGAAGGCGAACAGGCGGATTCGCCACTACGAAGACTATTACTGCACGGGCAGGAACCCCTTCCTGCCCGTAATCGTCATTCCCGCGAAGGCGCCTGCCTGCCATGGCGGGGAATCCAGAAATAAAAAAAGGGCGAACCCAAAGTTTCGCCCTTACGAAGACTTCTTCGGGAAATTTCACGACAGCAATTTCAGCACTGTCTGCGAAGAGAGATTCTGATGCGACAAAAGCGACATCGCCGACTGCACCACTAATCTATTCCTCAGAAAGGTGGAATACTCCGTTA
>JBFMEF010000220.1 GCA_040753495.1 Candidatus Zixiibacteriota bacterium | reverse complement strand
TTATATTTATCCCTTTAAATTCTGGAAAATCAAAAGGAAGACTAATGGACCAAACCGAACTGCTGCTTCAAGAAATCACCGATGCCCACGGCGTTCCCGGTTATGAGGATGGCGCCCGTGCCGTTATGGCCAAATATCTGCAAAAATTCTCCGAGGTCAGTTACGACAAACTTGGCTCTGTCGTCGGACGCAAAATCGGCTCCGCTCCATCACCGCGCGTTCTTATCGGCGGACATCTCGACGAAGTCGGCTTCATGGTAAAAGAGATCACCAAGGAAGGATTTCTCAAATTTCTCCCGCTGGGCGGCTGGTGGGGACATGTCGCCCTGGGCCAGCGAGTCCTGGTCAATACCTCCAAAGGTCCCATTCTCGGTGTGGTCGGCTCCAAACCGCCCCACATTCTCCAGGCTAAAGAGCGCGAAAAAGTGCTGGAGATTTCCGATATGTTCGTCGATATCGGCGCCATGGACAAGTTTGACGCCGCCAAAAAATTCGGCGTCCGTATCGGCGACCCCATTGTCCCCGATTCCAGGTTCACCGTCATGAACAATCAGAAGCTGTACATGGCGAAAGCCTTCGACAACCGCATCGCTTGCGCGGCAATCATTGATATTCTCCGCCATCTGCAGAAAACGGCTCACCCCAACACAGTTTTCGGTGTCGGTAGCGTCCAGGAAGAGGTTGGGTCGCGTGGCGCCCGCACCGCGGCATACGCCATTGACCCCGATGTCGCCATTGTCGTTGACGTCGGCATCGCCCTGGATTCCCCTCCCGGCGACTTCAGCAAACCGGAACGTCTCGGCGGCGGACCCGCGGTGCTTGTCTATGACGCCGGCATGATTCCCAACCAGCGCTTGCGCCAGCTGGTTATTAAAACAGCGGAGGAAAACAAAATCCCGTTCCACCTCACTTCTATGGAGCGGGGAGCCACCGATGGCGCCGAAATTCACAAGAGCCGCACCGGTGTGCCATCTATCGCCCTGGGGATTCCTACGCGATATATCCATTCTCACAACAGCATCATATACCGGGGTGACTACGACAACACCGTCAAGTTAGTCGTTGCGCTGGTCAAAAAACTGAACAAGAAAGCGGTTGAATCGCTCTCCGCGGTTTAGCCGGCAAAATATGCCTCTGCAGTTCTTCAATACTCTGACGCGCGCCAAAGAGGAGTTCGTTCCCCTTGTTCCGGGGCAGGTCCGGATGTACACCTGCGGACCTACCGTCTATAATTTCGCCCATATCGGCAATTTCCGCGCCTATATCTTTGAAGACCTCCTGCGCCGCTTCCTGAAATACAAGGGATTCAAAGTCACGCAGGTAATGAATCTGACCGATATTGATGACAAAATTATCAAGGGAACCATCGAGCAGAAAGTCTCTCTCAGCGATTTCACCCTCCCTTTCAAGAAGAAGTTCTTTCAGGACCTCGATACCCTCGGCATCGAAAGAGCGGAGTACTATCCCGAGGCGACTGCCCATATTCCGGAAATGGTTGAAATTGTCAAGAAACTTCTCTCTCGCGGGCTGGCGTATGAGGTTGACGGCAACTATTACTTTTCCATCGCCAAATTCCCCTCCTACGGCAAACTGGCGCATCTCGATATGAGCGGTCTTAAAGCCGGCGCCCGCGTTGCCGCCGACGAATACGAAAAGGAATCCGTCTCCGATTTCGCCCTCTGGAAAGCCTGGGATGAAAAGGATGGCGAGGTTTACTGGGAAACCGAACTTGGCAAGGGACGTCCCGGATGGCACCTCGAATGCTCCGCCATGTCGATGAAATACCTCGGCGAAACCTTTGATATCCATACCGGCGGGGTGGACAATATCTTTCCCCATCACGAAAACGAAATCGCCCAGTCCGAGGGCGCCCTCGGCAGGAAATTCGTCAACTACTGGCTCCACTGCGAGCATCTGATTGTCGAAGGACGGAAAATGTCCAAATCGCTCGGCAATTTTTTTACTCTTGATGATATCCTCGAAAAAGGATACCCGCCGGTGGCTGTCCGCTTTGTCCTTCTTTCGACTCAATACCGCCAGCAACTCAATTTTACGTTCGAGGGGCTGGATGCCGCCCGCGAAGGCTTAAAAAGATTCAATGATTTCTACCGCAACCTGCGCGATTACGGCGGGGGAGAGTCTTCCGGCGAGGCTGATGATTTTATCAAGAAGATGCTTGCCGCTTTTGAGAGTTCTCTTGATGACGACCTCAATATCTCTCCGGCGCTGGGCGCCCTCTTCGATTTCATCCGCGACATCAACCGCCTTAAAGCCGAGGGGAAACTCTCCGCCGACGAGCGCGACCGCGCCCTCAAGGCGGTCGAAAAAACCAACACCGTCCTCAATTTCCTGGTAAAAGACTGGGCTTCCCCTCAGCTGGATAGCCAAATTGAGGCAATGATTGCCGCTCGCAACGATGCCAAAAAACGGCGGGATTTCGCCACCGCCGACAAAATCCGCACTCAGCTGCTGGAAATGGGCATCATCCTCGAGGATACCCCCTCCGGCACCAAGTGGAAACGGAAACTGTAGTTTCTTTCTATCAACTCCCCGGGCGACAGCCTATTCATACATTTATATGGCATCACGTGTCTGCCAGATGTAGGTCAAAATCCCCCCGAGCCTGGTGTGAATAGCGTAGCGCGAGCGGGGGTTTTGACAATCTTCCGTGAGGGCGAACCCGCGCGTTCGCCCACTGTCGAATTAAAGGTCGCGGCAGCAGCCATTGTGCCTTTCCAAAAAGTTGCGTCAGTTCCTAAGCCCGACTCTGGTCGGGCTGAGAACTGACGCCTCTTCAAAGGTTGCTCTCTCGTAGGTTGAAACTGTGCTTCCCCCGATTTGTGGGACACGTAAATAAGCATAACTGTTTTCATTTTCGAAATCAACCGGGCTTAAGTATTTCAGAGTTGAGTGTCGTCTTTGACGATTATAATATATCTCAATCCAA
>JBFMEF010000219.1 GCA_040753495.1 Candidatus Zixiibacteriota bacterium | reverse complement strand
GACTGAAACCGGGATACACTATCGTCGAATACACCGGCGGAAGCACCGGCATTTCGCTCGCGCTCGCCGCGGTCGCCCGGGGATATCGCCTTCATATCGTCACCTCCGATGCCTTCAGTCACGATAAACTGCGGCATATGGCGGCACTGGGGGCGGAGCTCACTATGGTTCCAAGTGAGGGAGGTCTGACCACCAAGAAGCTGATACTGGATATGATAGAGGTTGCCCGCCAGATAAGCCGTCAACCGCGAACCTACTGGACCGACCAGTTGCGCAATCTTGACAGCATCACCGGCTATTATCGGTTGGCGGAGGAAATCTGGAGCCAGACCGATGGCAAAGTTGACGCCTTTATTCAGTCGGTAGGAACGGCGGCATCAATAAGGGGAGTGGCGACCGTATTGAAACGTCACAATCCTAGGATAAAGATTGTAGCGGTGGAACCGGCCGAGTCGGCCGTGCTTTCGGGTGGCGAACCGGGACCGCACAAAATTGAAGGGGTCGGGATTGGATATACCCCGCCACTCTGGGAACCAAACCTGGTCGATGAAATTGTTCCGGTGAGAACTGATGACGCCAAGGCAATGGCGCGACGTTTGACTCGTGAAGAGGGGCTCTTTGCGGGAACGTCATCGGGAGCCAATATTGTCGCTGCCATGCGTATCGGCGAAAGGCTGGGACCGGATGTCAATGTCGTCACCCTGATGGTAGATTCCGGATTAAAATATCTCAGCACCGATGTTTACCGGTGAGGAACAGAAGGTGACGTCACAGATTCCCCTTCAGTATTGAAGGCATAAGTGTTTGTTCTGGCTCAAAAGGCGTTACTGAAAGCGCCATGAATTCCAAAATCCTCTCTTTCCTCGCTTGACAGATATATTATATTACATTGAAGATTTCCCATTCAGGTCAGTGGCATACTCTTTGTCGTCCGGAGAAGTTGTTATGAAATATCTATATTATGAAAAGTCTGAAAAATTAGCCGTCGTAACCTTGGCGCGGGGGAAAGTGAATGCGATTGACCGCGAGGTAATCGATGAATTCTCGGAGTTATTCTCCAGACTTTCCAGGGAACCGGATATCCGAAGCGCTATAATCACCGGGCAGGGGAAGTTTTTCTCTTTCG
Organism: Candidatus Zixiibacteriota bacterium; assembly: GCA_040753495.1. Lineage (NCBI taxonomy): Bacteria > Pseudomonadati > Candidatus Zixiibacteriota > Candidatus Zixiibacteriota bacterium. Next base: position 7,841 of record JBFMEF010000219.1, on the reverse strand, counting down.
GATTCGATGTCCCCTTGCTGTATGACTATTCCCCACAGGATTTCACCCAGTTTTTGCGTGCCTTTTGCCGGATGTACCGCGAAATTTTTCTGTTTCCCAAGCCGCTTGTCGCCGCTATTAACGGGCATGCTGTCGCCGGCGGCTGTATCCTGGCATTAATGGCTGATTACCGGATTATGACAGAAAGTAACGGCAAGATGGCGCTCAACGAAGTCACCTTCGGGGCGGCGCTTTTTGCCGGGGCAGTCGAGATGCTTCGCTACGCCGTGGGAAACAAGAATGCGGCGGAACTGCTCCTGAGCGGCAAGATGTTCACTCCGCAGGAAGCGCAGAATCTGGGGCTGGTCGATTATCTTGTCCCGGAACCGGAACTGGCCGCAGCGGCGCAAAGGAAAGCGGAAGAGATGGGCCGCTATTACGGGCCGAATTACGCCGCCCTCAAAGGACTTCTACGGTATCCCATAGTCGAAGAATGGAGCCGTCGAGAGGAAGATTCCATTCAGAAATTCGTTGAAATCTGGTATTCGCCGGAAACTCGCGCCAAAACCAGGGAAATCAAGATTTTTTAATGACGAAAAAAGCGGTTGAAGATTGATCTGGAGTGCCGCCGCCAGAAAGAGTTAAAATAGACGGAACATGTCATCTATTCGATAGTTAAAGGAATATGAAAATGAAATTAGAACGGCACTTCTCATATCTGTTATTCTTGATGGTGGCGCTCATATTACTGGCAGGTTGCAGCCAGAATAAAGCGACTCCCGGGACGCGTCGCGGCGCCGATAAAATCACGGTTGATGCCCTGGTAGTCAAACCGCAGCGGCTTCTGAACAAAATCTACACAACCGGCACCCTCATCGCCAATGAAGAGGTAGAAATCCGACCCGAGATATCGGGACGGGTGGTCGGTGTTCATTTTGAGGAGGGAAGTCATATCAAGAAGGGGCAACTCCTGCTCAAGATAAATGATGCCGATTTGAAAGCGCACCATAAGGGAAAGCTGTTGGAGGAAAAACTTGCCGCCGACGAGGAACGGCGCAGGCGCAATCTTTTCGAGCGGGCCTTGATAAGCCAGGAAGAGTACGACAAATCGCTGACGACATTGAAACTGAAACAGGCGGAGCGGGAAGTCATCGAATCGCAGATAGCCAAGACAGAAATTCTCGCCCCCTTTGACGGCATCGTGGGGCTTCGATATATAAGCGAAGGGGGATATGTCACCACCAATATGCCGGTCGCAACGGTTCAGGATATCGACCCGATGAAAGTGGAGTTCTCCGTGCCGGAAAAGTATGCTCGTGAAATAACCGATGGAACCAATGTGACCGTCAAAATTGGCGATATGCAAGAGGAATATAAGGGGGTTGTTTACGCCGTCGAATCGAAAGTTGACCCGGGAACGCGGACAATCAAAGCCCGGGCGAAAATTCCCAATCGGCGGGAGACATTGATTCCCGGTTCCTTTGCCAAAGTCGAGCTGACTCTTTCCGAGATTCCAGACGCCTTGGTGGTTCCGGCCGGGGCGGTGATTCCGGAACTGGGCGGGGAGAAGATTTATCTCTGTCAGAATGGCGCCGCCCGCGCCGTGGCGGTGAAAACCGGAATTCGCACCGAAACCGGCGTTCAGATTACCAGTGGCATTGCCGCCAATGATACCCTGATTACCACCGGCCTGCTGCAGTTGGGTGACGGCAAAGCGGTTCAAATAAGCAACTTACAAAGCAACTGAAAATTCCTGTCTTATGACCCTATCGTCTCTGTCCATCAATCGCCCCGTTCTTTCGATAGTGCTCTCGATACTCATCGTTCTCTTCGGAGTGATTAGTTTTCTCTTCCTGGGCGTGCGGGAATATCCCAGCGTCGACCCGCCGGTAGTGACGGTGACCACCAATTACACGGGCGCCAACGCCGATGTGATCGAATCGCAGATTACCGAGCCGTTGGAGGAATCCATTAATGGCGTTGCCGGTATCCGCTCCCTGACCTCGGTCAGCAGCGACGGCAGGAGTACCATTATTGTTGAGTTTGAGCTGGGGGTCGATATGGAAACGGCCGCCAACGATGTCCGCGACCGGGTTTCGCGGGCGCTGCGAAGCCTTCCGCCCGATATTGACCCGCCAATCGTCTCGAAATCGGATGCCGATTCCAGTCCCATCATTTCCATGACTATCCAGAGCGACCGCCGGACTCTCCTGGAACTATCGGCGATAGCCAATGATGTTTTCAAAGAGAGGCTGCAGACTATTCCGGGGGTAAGCGAAATACGAATCTGGGGCGAGAAGAAGTATGCCATGAAACTTCTCATCGACCCGGTCAAACTTGCCGCGCATGGACTGACACCGCTCGATGTCAGGAGTGCTCTCAATCGGGAAAACGTGGAGCTGCCGTCGGGACGAATCGAAGGATACAATACCGAGTTGTCGATACGGACTTTTGGACGGCTCACCACCGCCAATGAATTCAATGAGCTGATAATCAAGGAGACCGCCGGCTCGGTGGTGCGGCTGAAAGATATCGGCCAGGCGGTGCTGGCGCCGGAAAATGAGCGGACTATACTCCGCGGTAACGGCGGCATCCCGATGGTGGCGGTGGCGCTCACCCCCCAGCCCGGCTCGAACCATATCGCCATTGCCGATGAGTTCTACCTCCGTCGCGACCAGATTAAGAAAGAATTGCCCTCGGATATCATTCTCGGCATGGCGATGGATACCACCACCAATATCCGCAAGTCGATAACAGAGGTGGTCGAGACCATCATAATCGCTTTTCTCCTGGTGCTTCTGGTCATCTGGGCTTTTTTGCGGCACTGGCGGACCACCGTCATCCCGATGCTGGCGATTCCGATTTCGCTGATTGGGGCATTTTTCATAATGTATATTGCAAACTTCTCGATAAATATCCTGACACTGCTGGGGATTGTCCTTTCAACCGGAATCGTGGTCGATGACGCCATTGTGGTGCTCGAGAATATCTACAGCAAAATCGAGCGGGGGATGCCTCCGCTGGAAGCGGGACACAAAGGCTCCAGGGAGATTTTCTTTGCCATCATTTCAACCACCATAACTCTGGCGTCGGTCTTCCTCCCCATCATTTTCCTGCAGGGTTTGACCGGACGACTCTTTCGCGAATTCGGCATCATTGTCGCCGGTTCCGTGCTGATTTCGGCTTTTGTTTCGCTGACGCTGACGCCGATGATGAGCGCGCGCACTCTGCGCCGACATGAGCATGAAAATAGATTTTATGACTGGAGCGAACGTCAGTTTAACCGCTTGAGCGGTTGGTATCGACGGTCACTGGGGGCGTTTATCGAGCGGCGCTGGCTGGCGCCGATTGTAATGGCTCTGGCTCTGGCTATCATTTTCGGTCTGGGCGCGATGATTCCATCAGAATTGGCGCCCCTCGAAGACCGTAGCCGCCTGGTTATCAGTGCCACCGCGCCTGAAGGAACCTCCTACGAGGCAATGTACGATTATATAGGCCGCTTAATCTCTCTGGTCGATACGCTTCCGGAGAAAGAATACATCGTATCAGTGACCGCCCCCGGTTTTGGGGCGAGCGCTGCGGTCAATAGCGGCTTTGTCCGGGTCAACCTGGTTCCACCGGACCGGCGCGACCGAAGTCAGCAGGAGTTGGCCGATATACTGGGCGCAGAAGTGCGCCAGATGACTTTCGCCCGCGCCTATGTCACCCAGGAGCAGACTATCGGCGGCGGGCGCGGCTCCGGCCTGCCGGTGCAATTCGTGATACAGGCGCCGACCCTTGAAAAGCTGAAGGACGTCATTCCGGTCTTCATGGAGAAAGCGCAATCAAGCCCGGTCTTTCAGGTGGTTGACCTCAATCTCAAATTCAATAAACCGGAACTGACTATCGAAATTGACCGCGACCGGGCGCGCGCCCTGGGGATTACAGTGCGCGATATCGCGGAAACCTTGCAATTGTATTTCAGCGGACAGCGATACGGTTTCTTTGTGATGAACAGCAAACAATATTCAGTAATCGCTCAGGCTGACCGTCCCAACCGGGATGAGCCGCTCGACCTGAGTTCTATCTATGTCCGCAACAACCGCAACGAACTGATTCAGCTGGATAATGTCGTCACGCTGTCGTATCGAAGCAGCCCGCCGCAACTCTATCGCTATAATCGCTATGTCTCCGCTACGGTAATGGCCTCTCCGGCGAAAGGTTTTACTCTGGGAGAGGGCATTGATGAGATGAATCGGATTGCCGCAGACGTTCTCGATGAAACCTTTGCGACCAGCCTGGCCGGGGTTTCCAAGGAATATGCCGAAAGCTCCAATACCCTTCTTTTTGCCTTTGTCCTGGCGCTGATACTGGTCTATCTGATTCTTTCGGCTCAGTTTGAAAGCTTCCGAGACCCGCTGATAATTATGTTCACGGTACCGTTAGCCCTTGCCGGAGCGGTGCTCTCCCTCTGGTTGTTCGGGCAGACTTTTAACATTTTCAGTCAGATCGGCATTATCGCCCTGGTCGGAATTGTTACAAAAAATGGAATTCTGATTGTCGAATTTGCCAATCAGCGAAAATCTCAGGGATTATCGATTAAAGATGCCGTTATTGATGCCGCCGCCCAGCGGTTTCGACCAATTCTTATGACCAGCCTTGCCACTGCCTTCGGCGTTCTCCCGATTGCGCTGGCGCTGGGCGCCGCCGCCAAAAGCCGGGTGCCGATGGGAATTGTCATCATAGGTGGATTGCTCTTTTCGCTGGGGCTGACTCTTTTTGTTATTCCCGCCCTTTATACCTATCTCTCGACCGAGAAAAAAGCGGCGACGGCTGATATCCCGGAAGCAATCCCGGCCGAAAGCGCTTGAGAAGTCGCCTAAGTTGAAATCCTTCCTTAAGGCGCTGCGCCCGGCATATATTTTTCGGGCGACCGCAAGGGCCGCCCCTTCGTTCAAATCGACCTTGTGATACTCAGCCGCTGAAGACCTTCTCCAATTTCCCTTTATTTTCCATCACCCAGGTTTCAAACCTCTTCATCCCGGGATAGAGGCGGCGGCTCTCTTCAATATCTTTCTGGCGATTGGGAATATGAAGACGGTTCAAGTCGAACATATTGGCGACATCCTCCGCCCCGGGAAAATCGAACTTGGCAAAGACCTCTCTGGGGATATGATTGAAGACAATCTTCTTTCCGACATGACGGCTCATTATTTCGATATAATCGGCCGCTTTCAGGTCGTCGCCGACTACCCCTACCGTTCGGCCTATAAATTCTTCCGGTCGGTCGAAAATCTGGGTCACCACTCCGCCGACATCGCCGGCCGATGCCCCCGCTAAGAGCGTATCCCCCTGCGGAAATCCATAAGAGAAGGTGCTGTCGCCGTTTTTCTGCGGCATCACAAAAAACAGAAAATTCTCATAATAGAAGGCGACATGAATAAACGTAGCCGGTATTCCTTCTTTTCTAATCGCCTCCTCCACTTGCGCTTTGATTTCAAAATGCGGCACCGGGTTATTATATCCGAACGATTTCGGATGCGGCAGCGAACTGAATACATAATGTTTCACGCCGGCTTCCTTTACCGCTCTCATCAAGTTCATTCCGTGCTCGTACTCTTTATCGAAATGCTCCCAGAAATTGGTGACGCCGAAAACGCCGTAGCAGTCTTTTACCGCCGGGCGAATCATGTTGATGTCAGAGAGGTCTCCTTTGAATATTTCAACCCCCAGTTTGCTTAATTCCCGAGCGGTTTCGGAGTCCGGCTTGCGGGTCAACGCCCGCAGATGAAACTTTCCATCCTTTAGCAGGAACCTCGCCACACTCCCTCCCTGCCATCCGGTAGCCCCCGTCACCAGAATCGTTTTCTTATCCATCTTTTTGTCCTTTCTTTATATAAGTGAACAAGTTACGAGTACCCCACCGCCGCTGTTTGTAGATACCGGAAGTCTCTTTTCAGGTAATTGGGGTCACCTCTAATTTTTTGGAACCATTTCCCAAAAAATTCGTTATCTTGGCGTATTGTTGGGGATTTCTTGCCCTTTTATTCTGCCGGTTTCCCGCAGTAAAGACAGGATTTCTCATTAGAAAAGCGGTTGCTTATTTGGGGCGCCGCGTTGAGTATTGTTTGAGAGGAGTTTACGTTGGAGCAGTCGAGCACAAAGAAAATCAGAAATATCGGGATTGTTGCCCATATCGATGCCGGCAAAACCACCACCACCGAGCGCATTTTGTTCTTTACCGGCGTCACCCATAAGATGGGCGAAGTGCATGATGGCCAGGCGGTCATGGATTTCATGAAACAGGAGCAGGAGCGGGGAATTACTATCTCCTCGGCCGCCATCACCACCGAATGGCATGACCATCAGATAAATATCATCGACACTCCCGGCCATATCGATTTCACCCTGGAGGTGGAGCGCTCCCTGCGGGTGCTCGATGGCATCGTCATGCTCTTCTGCGCCGTGGGCGGTGTCGAGCCGCAGAGCGAAACTGTCTGGCACCAGGCCGACCGGTACAAAGTGCCGCGGATTGCTTTTATCAACAAGATGGACCGGCAGGGGGCAGATTTCGACCATACGGTAACGATGATGAATGAAATGCTTGGCGCCAATGCCGTGCCCTTCCAGTTGCCGATTGGAAGCGAAGAAAAGTTCGAAGGGGTCATCGACCTGATTGCGATGAAAGCGTACATTCATAACGGCGCCGACGCCAAAGTCAGCGAAATTCCGGCTGCTCTTAAAGAAAAGGCGGCGCAGTATCGTGACAATATGATTGCCCAGCTGGCGGAATTTGACGACGACCTGATGGAGAAATATCTCAATGGGCAGGAAATCAGCAACGAGACTATCAAACATGTGGCGCGGCATGCCGTGATGGGAATACTGATAACACCGGTCTTCTGCGGCGCGGCATTCAAGAATAAGGGGATTGAACTTCTACTTGACGCCGTGGTCGATTACCTTCCCTCGCCGGTTGACCGCGGGATTGTCTCCGGACTCGATATCAAGAATGGCGATACCACCATTTCCCGCCATCCTCTGACCAAATCCCCCTCGTCGGCGCTCGCCTTCAAAATCATCACCGACCCGTATGTCGGGCAGCAGACTTTTGTCCGGGTCTATTCGGGAGAACTGAAAGCGGGAAGTTATGTCTATAATTCCTCCAAGGGGGAGCGGGAACGTATCGGGCGAATATTGCGGATTCACGCCAACGACCGTCAGGATGTCGGCGAACTGAAAGCCGGCGATATCGGCGCCCTGGTCGGGATGAAATATACCACCACCGGCGATACCCTCTGCGATGAAGAGCAGCCGATACTTCTGGAGAAGATTCATACGCCGGAAACGGTTCTCGATATGCGTATCGAGCCGGAGAGTATCAAAGACCGCGATAAACTCGGCGCCGCTCTAAGCAAAATTGCACTGGAAGACCCCTCTTTCAAAGTCCGCTTCGATGACGAAACCGAAGAAACCGTCATCTCCGGCATGGGGGAACTGCATCTGGAAATTATCGTTGACCGCATCAAAAACGACCACAAAGTCGGCGTCATTGTCGGCGAACCGGCGGTGGCGTTCCGGGAGACGGTGACGCGCGAGGCGGAGCATGTGTATAAGTACAAAAAGCAGACCGGCGGCAAAGGGCAGTATGCCCATATCGAGTTTTTGCTTGGTCCCAACCAGGGGAAAGGCATCGAATTTGTGGACCGGGTCAAAGGCGGTAATATCCCCCGCGAGTACATTCCGGCTGTCGAGAAAGGATTTCTGCAGACCGTCAATGAGGGGCTGGTCGCCGGATTCCCGATGATTGATGTTAAATTTGTCCTGCTGGATGGCTCCTATCACGAAGTCGATTCGAGCGATATGGCTTTCCGTATCTGCAC
>JBFMEF010000218.1 GCA_040753495.1 Candidatus Zixiibacteriota bacterium | reverse complement strand
AGGCGAACCGCAGAAACCTTAAAATCCCCGTCATACTGACGACGCTTCTCCAACATCGTGAACACCTCCTTAAAATCAAATATACATCAGACCTTATTTCAGTGTCCACTCTTTCGGGGGAAGCTCAAACCCGACCTACCTAGAGATTGCTTTGACCCGCCATCGGCTGACAAAGCCTCCGACTCGGAATGACGGGAAAATCATCTATGGTACTGGCCTATGAATTTTTCGACTTCGGGGAGCCCCCCCTGCAGAATCAGGTACCCGTCAAATGGCTCCCGCTCCGTAATTTCGCCGGCTATCGGCGATAGCATCATCTCCCGGACTTTCTTTGGCTCGGTTGTCTGCGCCAGAACCCAGCCCAGTTTCACATACGCCACTTCGGGCAACATATTCTCCGCCGGAATTACCCCCAGTTCCATCATATCACGACCGGTATCGTAAACATACATCTGGACATACCCCCAGAGGGTTTGCACCGTCATATAAATCGCAATCCCTTTCTCATGGGCACGTTTTAACGCCGGGTAGAGCGGTTTATTGACATGCCCCAAACCGGTGCCGGCGATGACAATCCCTTTATAGCCGTTATCAATCAACGACTCGATTATATCGGGGCGCATATTGGGGTAATAATAGACAATCGAAACCATCTCTTCGAATACCGGCTTGATATCGACCCGGCGGTCGTTACGGCGGCGCTTGTAATCGGACTTGATAGGGGTAACCAGTTCGGGAGTGACCGCGGCAATCGGGATATCGCCAATGGTGCGGAAAGTGGAGCGATAGGAAGAATGCATCTTACGAACACGGGTGCCGCGATGGAGAAGATTATACTCATCGGAGGTAGGCCCAAACATGCAGACCATGATTTCGGCAATGTCGGAATGACCGGCGGTGTATGTAGCGCAACGGAGATTGAAAGCGGCATCGGAGGAGGGGCGGTCGGAGGAGCGCTGCGAGCCGACCATGACAATAGGAACGGGCGAATTCTGGACCATGAAAGATAAAATAGCGGAAGTATGATGCATGGTATCGGTGCCATGGCCGATCACTATTCCATCGACTCCTTTTTCAATCTGACGGCCTATCTCGATGGCGAGCGCCTTATACTGCTCCGGTCCCATATTTTCGGAAAAAACGCCAAACAGTTTCAGGGTCTCGAGATTGCAGATATCGGCCAGTTCCGGTACCGCGCCATAAAGTTCGCCGGGCGTAAAGGCCGGGATGACCGCGCCGGTGCGGTAATCGAGACGGGAGGCGATAGTGCCGCCGGTACCTAAAAGAGTAACGCTCGGTTTATTGGGGCTGACCGGAAATTCTTTTTCCGGAATCTTATAGACCGCTTCCTTATAGCCGGTCTCTTTAATCTCCTGAATCCGGTCGGCGCGGATGCCGATATTGTAGCCTGATTTCAGTTTCAGAACGATATGGTCGCCATCGGCGGTCTCTGAACGGGGAAGTATCACTCCCTCGAAATCGCCGGCGTCGGTTTTAAGAACAACATTCGCCCAGACTCGTCCCCCGAGCGATTGGAGGACTTCCTTGGCGCGTCCTTTGTATCCTTTTAAGGCATCGGTATTCATTTCTTCTTCCTGTCTTTTGGCAGATATGTTCCGATAGGTAACGAGAAAATAAAGGAGAAGTCAAGAGGGGGCACTGACCGCTTTGGTGGAACATCCTAATCATTCTGTCGTTTCTACCGAATAACTGATTGCCGGAAACGATTTGTCGTATTAGATTCCGGCGACTGTTTAACAGGCAATACCCCTCCCCGTTACGGGGTGGGGCTTTCGTCATTGCGGAACTGAAATTATGAGTCTGACAACCGAGCAGAAAAAGTCTTATCTGGATTATATCACGGCTCGATTTTACGAAGCGGAGCCGTTTCGGACATTGATACAACGGCTTTCCATGGGTGCCCCGGGGGAGATTGCCCTGACCGGTCTGGCCGGTTCATCTCCGGCGTTTCTATTGCAAGGGGTGACACAGCAGCAGGAATCGCCGCTGCTGGCGGTGACAGCGGAGGCCGAGAATGCTTTCAATCTTTATGATGACCTCTCATTCCTTACCGGAGGGAACGGGCTTTTTCATTTTCCACCGCGAGGAGTGCCGCCCTATGAGTTTCGTTCTCCGGCGGCGGAAGTCACGGCGCAACGTCTGGCGACCCTTGCCGCCCTTACCGATGGCCGCGCCAGGATTGTCGTAGCCTCAATAGAAGCCCTGGTCGAGCCGACTATCTCCCCGGATGATTTCCGGGCAAGTTCGCTGCGGCTTCGGGTCGGCGATGAACTCGATATCGACTCCCTCGCCGAGAAGTTGTCAAGCCTGGGGTTCAATCGGGTGCCGCTGGTGGAAGAGATAGGAGATTTCGCCCGCCGCGGGGGATTGGTTGATTTCTTCTCGCCGGGATTCGACCATCCTGTTCGGGTGGAGTTCTTCGGAGATAGCATCGATACCATCAGGCAGTTTGAAGTCTCCAGTCAGAGAACGGCCCAGATGCTGGATGAAGTGGCGATTCTGCCGCGGCGGGAAGTTCTTATAACGCAGGAGACGGTTGAGCGATATATCGAACGATTGCCTGAAGATGATGCCGACCTGCTGCGGGCGCGCTATCTCAATGACCCGGAACTGCCGGGACTGGAATGGCTGGCGATTTCCTTTGGGATTAAATTTGGCTCGCTGATTGATTTCCTTCCCGACAACCGCATAATCTATATCGAAGGGGGAATTTCTCTGACCGATAAGGTGAAGGAACTCACCAGGGAGGCAACACATCATTATGAGAGACTGAAAGAGCGGTTGCTTACCATACCGACCCTGCAGCTATATTACGACAACCTCGGACCGCTCCAGGACGCTGTGGGCAAATCACAATGCTTGGTGCAGTATCCCTTTCGCCATCCTCAAAAAGAGATGCTTGATTTTCATTGTCGGGAGCACCCCGCTATCGGTTCCCGCTTTGACCTGCTGGCGGCAACTATTGCCGGATTTCAGAAAGAGAGTATCAGCTATCTGATTGCCGCCGACAACCCGGGGCAGGCGTCACGGCTGGCGGAATTAATATCCGACAAAATTGAATCCACCGCGTCGCTTCCGGTGGAAGTTGCCCTCCTCAAAGGGGGCTTTGTCTCACCGGTGAATAAGATCGCCATCCTGACCGACCATCAGATATTTGGACGGTATTTTCGACGAGTTCGCCGCAAGAAATTCCGCGAAGGTGTGGCGATTCAGAATTATACCAGTCTGGTTGACGGCGATTATGTGGTGCACGCTGATTTCGGAATCGCCCGCTACGCCGGATTGAAAACAATTAATGTCGATAGCCGCCCGCGCGACTGCCTGCTCTTGATTTATGCCGACGGGGTCAAACTCTATGTTCCGATTGAGGAATTCAACCGGGTGGGGAAGTATGCCGGGAAAGATGCCGCTCCGAAACTCACAACCCTGGGTGGAACCTCATGGGAAAAAATCAAAGCCCGCACCAAAAAGGCGATTGCCGATATGGCCGCGGACCTTCTCAAGATATATGCCGAAAGGAAATCGCGCCCCGGTTACGCTTTCGGTCCCGATACTACCTGGATGAAACAGCTGGAGGCATCATTCATATATGAAGAAACCCCCGACCAATTAAAAGCGATTGAAACGATAAAATCCGATATGCAGAAACCGGTGCCGATGGACCGTCTGGTCTGCGGAGATGTGGGGTACGGCAAGACCGAAGTGGCGGTAAGGGCCGCCTTCAAGGCGGTCGAAGCCGGCAAGCAGGTAGCGGTGCTGGTGCCGACAACTATTCTGGCGCAGCAGCATTACGCCACCTTCGCCCAAAGACTGGCTGATTTCCCAGTCCGCATCGAAATGCTCTCCCGCTTCAAGAATCGCAAAGAACAGGAGAAGATTGCCGAACTTCTGGCTGACGGCAAACTGGATATTGTAATCGGGACACATCGCTTGCTCTCCAAAGATATCCGCTTTTCCGACCTGGGGCTTCTGGTAGTCGATGAAGAGCAGCGGTTTGGCGTCAAACACAAAGAGACTCTGCGCAAATTGAAAACAACTGTCGATACCATCGCCTTAACCGCCACGCCGATTCCGCGAACGCTGCAGATGTCTCTGATGGGGGCGCGCGATATGTCGCTGATAAATACCTCGCCCAAAGACCGTCTGCCTATCATCACCCAGATAGTTGAATTTGAGCCGGAGATAATCGCGGAGGCGATTCTGCGCGAAATCGACCGGGGCGGACAGGTTTTCTTTGTGCATAATCGGGTGCAGACTATCGAGGCGATGTACCGTTTCCTTAAGAAAACTGTCCCCCAGGTGGAAATTGCGGTGGCTCACGGTCAGATGCATGAGCGCTCCCTGGAAGGTGTTATGCTCGCTTTTCTGGCAAAACGATTCCAGGTGCTGTTATCGACCTCAATTATTGAGTCGGGGCTGGATATACCATCCGTCAATACCATAATTATAAATCGCGCCGACCGGTTTGGACTGGCTCAACTCTATCAACTGCGGGGACGCGTCGGCCGCTCGGCGGTGCGGGCTTATGCCTATCTACTAACGCCGCCCTATCGGCTCCTTTCGGAAGATGCCAGGAAGAGGCTTCGCGCCATTGAAGCGCATGCCGACCTGGGAAGCGGTTTTGCCCTGGCGATGAAAGATCTGGAAATACGCGGCGCCGGAAATATCCTGGGAGCGCAGCAATCAGGATTTATTGAGGAAGTCGGATTTGATTTATATACCAAACTTCTGGAAGAAGCGGTGGCGGAACTGAAAGGGGAGAAAGTTGTCGGCACCCCGGATACGAAATTGGAAACCGACCTCGACCTGATCATTCCGGACAGTTATATCAATATCAATCAGCAGAAAGTGGAGGTTTATCAGAAGATTGCCGGCGCCCGCTCCGTTTCAGAGATTGAAGAAATACGCTCCGATGTAGAGGACCGCTTCGGACGGATGCCGGCGGCGGCAGTCAATCTCTTTGATGCCGCGGTGGCGCGCGTGGTTGCCTGGACGCTGGAAATCGAAAAGATGCGATTGAAAAACGGCCGCGCCGAACTGACGTTCAAAAGCAGCAAGAAACTGGAGCGGAGAGAGATAGAGAAATGGCGGCGGGCGGTCGATGTCCCTCTGGAGTTTTCGCTGGGGGCATCACAATCAGTTAAACTCGACCTGCTCCAGCTCGAAGAAACCAAGAGAGTTAATCATCTCAAGACCATACTCACCCGGATGCAGTAGTGGAATATTGCTGCACTGCCTTGACATAGACTCAAATAGCGATTTACTTGCGAGCATTCTTAGAAGGAGATTACATATTCCATGAAACGATTCGATATGCGGGTTGACCCTTTAACCCATGAAATATATTACGCCGTTCCCCACAAGGGACATCTTCTCCTGCATGACCCCTTGCTGAATAAGGGGCATTCCTTCACCAGTGTGGAGCGTTCCGAGTTTGACCTGGTAGGATTATTGCCGGAATCAATTGGTACTCTGGATGACCAGGTAATCAGAAGTTATGGAAACTATCTGGCAAAGAGCACCGACCTGGAACGATATGTGACCCTGATCGGGCTTCTCGACCGAAATGAGACCGCTTTTTACGCGCTGCTTCTCCGTCATCTGGAGGAGATGCTTCCAATCGTCTATACTCCCACTGTCGGTCAAGCCTGTCTGAAGATGTCGCATATCCTTCGGCGCTACCGGGGAATTTATGTCACCCCCACCAATGTTGACCATATCGAACAGATTCTCAGCAATATTGGGCTTCCCAATGTATCGCTTATCGTTGCCACCGATGGCGAGCGGATTCTCGGTCTGGGGGATTTGGGAGCGGATGGCATGGGAATTCCGGTAGGAAAGATAGCTCTTTATGTCGCTGCTGCCGGCATTCATCCGGCATCAACCCTTCCGGTCTGCATCGATATCGGCACCAATAATGAACGCTTGTTGAACGACCCCCTTTACATTGGGGTGCGACAGAAAAGGCTCACCGGTGAAGCCTATTATGCCGTGATTGAAAGATTCATTCAGGGGGTGAAGCGGGTTTTCCCGCGGGCGCTGTTGCAATGGGAAGATTTCGGGAAACATCATGCCTTCGACCTTCTCGAACGGTACCATGAAAGAATCCTGAGTTTTAATGACGATATCCAGGGGACCGGCGCTACCGCCGCCGCGGCGCTCCTGACCGCCTTCCGCATTAAGAACCGTCCCGTTTCTGAGGAGCGAATCGCCATTCATGGATTCGGCCAGGCCGGCAGCGGGGTCGCTAACGCCATGGTGACCCTTCTGGTGGAAGAAGGGAAGATGAGTATTGAGGAAGCGCGACTGAGAATTTTTGCGGTTGATATAAATGGCCTCCTGATGGAGGGAGATAAGGCGGAACCGTATCAGAAGAATTTCCTGCAATCTCGTCAAACCATAGCCGACTGGCCTATATCCAAAGATCGCCCGGCGCCATTGGAAGATGTTGTCAAGTACGGAAAAATAACGACTCTTATCGGTCTTTCCGGCCAGGCGGGAGCCTTTAACCGGGCAATCCTGGAGCAGTTGGCAAAAAACTGCGAGCGCCCGATTCTGTTTGCCCTCTCCAATCCGACTTCCTGTTGCGAGGTGATTCCGCAGGAGGCGCTGGAAATCACCGACGGGCGGGCGCTGGTGGCGACCGGAAGTCCTTTCGCGCCGGTGCACCATCGGAGCGGTCGTGCGATTCAGATTTCACAGTGCAATAATCTTTATCTTTTCCCCGGCATGGGACTTGGCGCTATCGTCTGCCAGGCGTCGCGCGTTACACATATGATGTTCCACGCCGCCAGCAAGGCGATTTCGGCGATGGTGACTGAGGAGCAGCGAACAGATGGTCATCTTCTGCCCCCTTTGAAGAATATTCGCGAAGTTTCTTTCCAGGTGGCGCTGGCAGTGGCGAAACAGGCGCGGGAAGAAGGATTGGGGATGATAGAGCCGGATGGCCGCCTGGCGCAACTTATCGGCGCCGCGATGTGGGAGCCGCATTATTATCCCTATCGCTTCACGCCGGTATTGTAGGAAAATTCGCTGAGCGAAATTCAGGAGAAATAATTCCGCTGTTTTGGATGGCGGAATTTTCATCCTCGAAGATATCGCCGAAAAATAACATCAATTGCCTTGACATTGCATATCGGAAACATATATTGAGCTTCTGATCGCGGGGTGGAGTCCGCCGAAGGCGGAGTAGCTCGTCGGGCTCATAAGTTCGGGCGCCAAGATTGAGACTAATTCAATACTAACTGACCTTAATCCTTTTATATAAGTGGCCATGTTTACTGTCTATATGATTAGGTCAGATGAGGGGAAACAATATATCGGTCATACTTCTGACATTCATCGGAGATTGGCTGAACATAATACGGGGCTCTGCAAGACGACGAAAGTGTGCGGAGAATGGAAGCTTGTTTATAAAGAAGAATTCGCTACTCGTGGTGAAGCTATGAAACGAGAGAAATGGTTGAAATCAGGAGTCGGACGAGCCTACCTGAAGCAAGTTCTCAATTTCTGATTCACAGCAGATTATTAAATTTGCATAAGATTCTTAATCTCATAATATTGGCTTGACATTGCATATCGGAAACATATATTGAGCTTCTGATCGCGGGGTGGAGTCCGCCGAAGGCGGAGTAGCTCGTCGGGCTCATAACCTGCGATGACAAAATCTGATCGCGGGGTGGAGCAGTCCGGTAGCTCGTCGGGCTCATAACCCGAAGGTCGCGGGTTCAAATCCCGCCCCCGCTACCAAAAATCGGTTAAGTAGTCTGCTCAAAGAAGTCGTTATCGATCGATGCTTCGACCCTGTAAGGTCTCAGTGATCCAACGCACTTCATGTTCAATTTCAGTTTCCTTCGCTATGTCTAGAGCGCGCTGAAGAATCTGTATGCCTTCTATATGGTTTTCCCGGTTTTGTCCGGTGGTCAGCAATAAAGCGCCCAAATGGCGCTCAGTGAAAACTATAAGCTCAGGGCATCCCATACGATAAGCCTGCTCGACAAGTCGTTTCAGTCTTGCGGCCATCAGATCCAAATCACCCTCTTTTGAATTAAGGACAGTCTCAATTGTCGATACCCGCGCCCAGATTGGGCCACGATTTTGTCGCTCAATCAAATTCACACACAATTGGCAGTGCTTTCGACTCAGTTCGATCAAACCGTGTCGCTGATAGAGTTCCGCCAGGCGCGAATGTGGGCTGATTTGACTGCCGCGGAGGTCCGACTCCACCGCCACTTTAACCGCCTGTTGCAGGTGCTGCAAAGCACGCATCTTATCCCCTTTCCAGAAATAAGCCGTTCCCAGATTATTATGCGCGGTACTGATAGCGACCGGGAGAGCTAATGTACGTGCCTCTCCCAGTGCATTAGTGGCGGTCAAAATAGCTGTCTCATAATCACCGATAATTGACAGGTCGTGAGCAATGTTGCATTGACTGATTAAATAGTCCTGTAGATTCGACTGCTCTTTATGTATGGCGGAACTGCGTTCATTCAGTTCGAGGGCCTTGCGATAATCACCCTGGCAGCCATATACAAAAGCGATATTGTTTGAAGTGTTGGCAATTGCTACCTGGTTTGAACCAATTTGCTCAAAGATATGCAACGCCTGCTGCAGGTTACACAGCGCCTCTCCAAAGTTGCCAGTGTTGATATATATAATCCCTATGTTGCTAAGACATTTTGCCTCGAGTGAATGGTCCTCCCGTTTGCGAGCTATTGCTAAAGCTTCCATGAAAAGTTCGCAGGCGTGGTCATAATCCCCTTTGTAGTAATAAATGCCGCCCATATTTTTGAGAGCCGACGACATCCTTTCCGGGTCACCCAGCTGTCGGCTTATTTCCAGCACACGCTGGAAGAGCTCAAGAGCTTCATCGTATCTGGCGCGCGGCTGGAGAATGTTTATGAGAATGGCCAGGGTTTCAGCTTCACCGGTCAAGTCGGCGGATTCCCGGTCCAGTTCAAGTGCATCTTGACCAACCTCCCAGGCTTTGTCCCACTGTGATAGACCGGTGTAGGCGGCTGCCAGTATTCGTAATAGATGTGCCTCGTCGCTCTTTAGCATACGTGAGCGGGCCTCTTCAAGAGCATCGATCAATTCACGACTAGCCATTGCGTACTCACCCTTGAATAAGTGAATTTGCGCGATTTCCGCTCTTGCTCTTAGCAGGGCAGGCTCTATTTCTAAAGCGCGATGATATAGCCCCAGTGCTGTTTCCACATCGGCTTTATCCTGTTTGTGTTCAAATGCATACTTAGCTCGCAGGCAGTACTCATATGCCTGTGGATTTATCAGACCAGTCGCTATACCACGAACAGATAACTGATGCGGGGAATCGATTCCTAGTGCGAGATAAACGCCCTGAACCAAAGCCCTTCTGATTTGCGGAATATCACTTATCGGTTCTTCCCAGCGATCTGCCCAGAGATTTTGTTTGTTACATATATCGATTAGCTGAGCAGAAACGCGCACCGTTTCATCCATCTTCAGTATAGAACCATCAAGCACCAAATCGACATTGAGCGTAAGCGCTATCTCCTCGATCTCGGCATCGCTGTCTTTCCATTTAAGTATGGAGCGCATTGGCGACACCTGCAATGATCTTACGCGGGTCATGGCAATAATCAGGTCTTCCGTCAATCCATAGCAAAGATATTCATCATCAGACTTCCCCAAGTTGCGCAGATATAGGACAGCCAGTGATTTCGTTCCCTGAATCCGGGTGACTGTCGGTGATCTTATGATTGGCGCTGCGACATGGGGATTCTGTAAATCTCTTATAAGTTCCTGAGCTGTTTGATGTCGATTGACACGGTCTTTCTGTAGCGCCTTGGTTATGACCGAGACAAACGCCGTATCAATGTCCGGCCGATACTGGGATATGGAAGGCGGTTCCTCGCTGACGATTGAATAAAGGACCGCCGCTTCATACTCTCCCTGAAAGGGTAAATGCCCAGTGAGCATCTCATATAACATGACTGCCAAGGAGAATATATCAGTTCTGCAGTCCAACTCCTCCCCCCTCACCTGTTCCGGCGACATATAGTTTAAGGTGCCTATGGTCACACCGGTTTTGGTGATTTTACCGACGCCAATGATAGTCGCCAGTCCAAAATCAAGAATCTTAGCTCGCCCATTCTTATCTATCAGTATATTGCCCGGCTTAATATCTCTGTGAATAATCCCGTTATTATGCGCCTCCTGCAAACCTAGAGATATTTGAATTGCAATATTGATTATGCCATCCAGCGACGGACCAGTCTGTCTGATGTATTCATCGGGCGGTAATCCATCCACATATTCCATGGCGAAGTAAGGCCGACCACGGAATTCATTCACTTCATAAATGGTGATAATATTGGGATGATTGAGCTTTGCCGCTGCTTGTGCCTCCCGCCTGAATCGGGCCCGACAGTTCGCATCCTGGGATAGATGAGGGGGAAGAAACTTGAGTGCAACTTTTCGATTGAGTTCTGTATCCTCGGCAAGGTAGACATCGCCCATGCCACCAGTCCCGATCTTTTCGACGATCCGGTAATGACCAATTATGGTGTCTTTCGAAAGCTGGATGTGCAGTCGGGTAATGTCGTTTGAATCGTCCTCTGCCACTTCTGGCAATCTCCCGCCTCAGACGGTTTTGAAGTCACCGATTGTTAGTTTCAAGCCGTTAAGATATACTTTGCGGACAAATGAGGCAACAAGTTAACGGGCAGACAAAACGGGCCATACTTCGTAATTTAGGGGATAAATTGGATTTATAGATTAGGAGAAAATCGACGAAGAGAAGCCAAAACCAGTTCTGGACTAATTAAATCTATGGCAGGGTAGATGGCAACCTAATTCAGTAATTTACAGGGCTAAGTATCGCAGGATTCTGCTCTTGTGGTCTTATAAGTCCAAGCTCAAAAAATCCCCACTCTAACATTTCTCAAGTAAAACCAGCCAAAACACCCCAAAATAAAGGAAAACACCAGACACTGTGTTTCCCGTAAGTTGTTGCCATTATTACAGGTTAGTGTCTGGTGCTTTCTGGTGTCTGGACAGCTTAATCGGCTCATAATCCGCCGCGGCGGATCGCGGGTTCAAATCCCGCCCCCGCTACCATTAATGTGAATTCCTTCAGCAATCAAATCAGATTGACTTTATTCCTTCACTACTATATTTAAGTCGAGCCGGATGGTCGCGGCATTCCGGGCAAGACTTTGAAACCGCTTGAAATTTGATGAAAGCGACTTAACATGAACAATCATTCCAATATCCTCCACGCCATCGGGAATACCTCCTTGGTGCGATTGAGCAAAGTAATTCCGGAAGGATGCGCCAAAATATCTGTCAAACTGGAATGGGAGAATCCGACCGGCAGCATGAAAGACCGCGCCGCGCAGGCGATGATTGCGCGCGCCGAAGAAGATGGCAGACTGAAACCGGGATACACTATCGTCGAATACACCGGCGGAAGCACCGGCATTTCGCTCGCGCTCGCCGCGGTCGCCCGGGGATATCGCCTTCATATCGTCACCTCCGATGCCTTCAGTCACGATAA
>JBFMEF010000217.1 GCA_040753495.1 Candidatus Zixiibacteriota bacterium | reverse complement strand
TGTTACGCCGTCAGTCCCGCTTTAAGCGGTATCACCTTATGAAAGTGATGTCGAACCCTAAGAAGGAATTCGACCTACTCGAACGATTTGCTGCGGTGTGAGTCCGCCGCGGCGGACTTCCCGACAGAAAATCACTTCGGCCAGGAAATGATTACTTCCGCTCCTCCCTCTGAGCCCCCTGCTACACTCCCCCCCTTTCTTGCCGATAATACGATAATGAGATATACCCCTGTCTTCAACGGGGCTCTCTATAACTATGTCCAGCAAAGTCCTTATATACGGCGAACGGCTCAGCGGCAAAAACTGGGAAAAACTCTGCGCCACCCACCCGGAACTGCGCGATGATTCCCTTTTGCTCCGGGAGCCGGTTCTTCCTGAAACCGCCACCGACAGCAAGACCGCCTTCGTCGACCTCGAGACCGCACAATTCCGCAACCCGGAATTCCTTCTCTCCCTCTCCAAATCATTCGACCAACTCCGCATCGTCGGTATCGCCGAATCCCCCTCCATCGATGAGACCGTCGAGGTCGCCAAACTCGGGGTCGCCGAAATTCTCAATCTCGAACAGTTTCTGAAACGACTTGAAAACGGTCATAAAATGAAAGAGACTCCCCCGGTTCCGGAAATCCCCGCCGCCAATGCCGACCCTTTTTCGGTTTCATCTATAATAGGTCATTCGCCCCGGATGCTGGAAATAAAGAAGATGATTGAGCATCTCTCTGACGTCGATTATCCCAATGCCATCTTCTTCGGCGAAACCGGCACCGGCAAAGACCTTCTGGCGAAAGTGATGCATTACAGCGGTGTCCGGAAGGACAAGAACTTCATCGAGGTCAATTGCTCGGCCATTCCGGATGAACTCTTCGAATCGGAACTGTTTGGCCATAAGAAAGGGGCTTTCACCGACGCCAAAAACGACAAGATTGGTCTTTTCGAATTCGCCCATAACGGCACCATCTTCCTTGATGAAGTCGGCAATCTCACATCCTCGGCGCAGGCAAAACTTCTCAAGATTCTCGAGAACCGCAAACTCCGCCCCCTCGGCGGGGTCGAAGAAAAAGATATCAATGTCCGCGTTCTTGCCGCCACCAATATCAATCTGGAACAGGCGGTTCGGGAAGGGCGGTTTCGGGAGGATTTACTTTTCCGCCTTAATCTGATTTCGATTCATCTGCCGCCGTTGCGGGAGCGAAAAGAGGATATTTTCGATTTGGCGCTCTATAATTTCGACTTCTACCGCACGCTTTACAACAAGCGGCTCCTTTGCATCCGGGATGACGCTCTTGAGGCTCTTCAGGCCCACAACTGGCCCGGAAATGTCCGCGAACTGCGCAATGTGATAGAGCGGGCGGTGCTTCTCGCATCCACCGGCGAACTGACCGCCCCGATGCTTCGAGAGGCAATCAAAAATGGACGAGTCACCGCTCGCGAGCGTCGCCAAATCACAATTGAGATTCCGGAGGCCGGTATCCCGCTCAAAGCCATCGAGCGCCAGGTGATTCTCGAGATACTCAATATGGTGGGATGGAACCGCACCCAGGCCGCTTCGATTCTGAAAATATCCCGCGCCCGACTCCGCAGGATTATGGAAGAGAACAACTTGCGTGATGACCGACGCGGTACGGACTGAGCCGGTCTAAAGTGTGCCGCCGGTAGGGCTTGCGGCAATCTCTTATCCCACACCATCTTATCGAAATGTCAAGCAACCTCTGAAAATATCGGCTGGCTCATTTTGTGCCGATGACCCCTGTCGGCCGACCCGGACGGTCCCTTTAATCACCTCCCTGATTGGGCGCAATTTCAAGCCGAGCAAAAAGTTACATCTTTGTTGCGCCAGTTGGCACCCCTTTTGACTGTACTCCCTCCTGAATGATGATATTCGAAACCCAGAAAGGAGAGAGGATAATGTTGAAACTCAGCAATCATCGATTTCTCAGCGGGGCTATTATCGCCATAGCGGCGATATTCCTGATTGCTCTGGTCGGATGCTCCAAGTCTCCGACTGTGAGTGATGAACCCTCCCAGCCGAAACTTTTGAAGCGAACGGCATCGGCTCAGAAGTTACTGGAAGGGTCGGCTTATATCGATACCGTCCTCACTGCTAAAGAAGGAGGGGTGGTGTCGTTAGTTGATGTCGAACTCTCATTTCCTCCCGGAGCGCTGCCGTCCGATACCCTGGTCTTTATCGAAATCGCTGACCTCAGCGTCTTCGAGAACCACTTCGGCACCGACGGCCTGGTCTTCAATCTGCCCGTCAAAGTTGTCATGAGTTATCGTGACGCCGACCTGACCGGCATTGTCGAGACCTCGATTACTCTTGCCTGGTTCAATGAATATACGGGCCAGTGGAACCGGATGCCCTGTGTTCTCGACATCTTCAATAAAACCGTCACCGGATATGTCAACCATTTCTCGGCTTACGCTCTGATTTCGGATGACAATTGAACCGATAATAACTGAAGATGGAAGGTCATGCGAAAATTATGAAAACGGTAACAGTAACAAACGGTGCGCCTCTCATCAGTGACGGCCGACATTTGCTGGAACTGGCGAGAGAGTGGATGAAACAGGGAAACACCGCCGTTGCCTTCCAGTTACTCAATCAGGCTCTCAAACTCAAGGAGACTGACGAGAACAAGGTTCTTAAAGGAGAACTTTCGAAAGAAGTAGGCCGTGTCTTTATGCAGAGTGGTCAGTGGGACCGGGCAGAGGAAGCCTATAATCTGGCGCAGTCGATATTCCTGGAAAGCGGACATCTGCGGGGAGCGGCCGAATCAGCCCGTAACCTCGCCAATATGAAATTTCAGCAGGGGCAATTTGATGTTTCCAATGCCCTCTGTGAAACCGCCATTGAATGGGCCACCAAGACCGGGGACTTCCAGTTGCGAGCCACTATTCTTAACACTCAGGGCGCCATCAAGTCGATTGAAGGGAAACAGAAAGAATCGATTCAGGTCTTTCGTCTCTGTCTGTCCGACTTTCGTCGCTCCGGCAATAGACTGCGGCAGGCTTATGTCCTGCATAACATTGGTGTAGCCCAAACTGAAGTGGGTCAATTTGCCGAGGCGAAGATATCATTTGAAGAGGCTCTTGCTCTGGCGCTGGAGAATCGCGACCCCAACCTGGTGACCCTTTGCTATATCAATATGGCGAAAATGTATCTGCAGAACGGCGACCTCATTGCCGCCCGCTCCCTCCTGAAAGCGGCCCAGGACCTGCTTGATAGTGTCAAATCTCCCCAGATGCAGGTCGATTACGAAATCGTTCTGGCCGACTCCTGCCGGCGAGGCGGCGATCTGGAAAAGTCAGAGAAGATTCTTGACCAGGCTCTGGCGCGGGCGCGCGAACATAATCTGATTCAGCATGAGGCAGAGATTCTTTATTGCGCCGGCCTGACGGCATCCGACCGGGGCTGTCTCGACCTTGCCCGGTCGCGCCTGGAGGCCGCGATTGTTCTCTTTAAGAAATCCGGCGGCGGCGGACTCAAGAAAGCCGTCGAAAGGCTAAAGGCAATTGAACATGCGGCGAACTACAGTAATAACCGGGACTGATAAAAGCAGCCAGGGTGACCAATATGAACAACACGCCCGAACGATACGAACCCGATTTATCCGGCAACAAGTGGGCCTCCACCCTCAGTAATCTGCTTGAATTAGCCCGAAAAGCTGCCGACAATTTCAATTACGAGCGAGCCTTAAGACATCTCAATACCATGGAAGAGCTTTGGCAGTCCAAAGCTCTTCCGCATTATTCCCTCGAATTGAAAATAAATATGCATCATGAAAAAGGGCGGGCTCTTTCCAGGCTGGGGCGATATGCCGAGGCTATCGCCGAATATGAAAAAGCCCTTCCCCTCTGTCACGAAAAAAGATTTCAACCGCGGCGCGCCGAAATCTTTCTCGAAATCGGTCAGCTGCTGGCGAAATCGGGAGAACTTGACCGCGCCCTGGGACAATTGCATCGGGCTCTCGGATTATACCGGCGTCTCAATGACCCGCTTGGAATCTGCAAGAGTCTCCGCAACCTTGGTGTCATTTATATCGAACTGGGGGACTTTGAAGATGCCGAGCTTGCCTATAGCGAAGCGATTCAGATCGCCTCCGAGGAAAAACAGAACATGCTTTATGCCGACCTCTACAACAATCTCGGCGCCATCAAAAATATGAAAGGTGACTGGACCGCCGCCCTGGACTGCTATAATATCGCTCGCGATGTCTATGAAAAAGAAGGGGAAGTGCGCAAAAACGCCTACACCCTCAACAATATCGGCATCACGCTGCTGGAACGGGGGCAGCTTGACTCCTCTTTGAAAAATTTTATCTCGTCTCTTGAAGTGGCTGAGACTATCAAGGATGCCTCGCTCAGCCTTATTCTGAATATAAACTTGACCGACCTGTATCTTAAGCGCCGCGAACCGGAGGAAGCCAAAATCTACTGTCAGAACGCCGTGCGCTACCTCGAAACCGAGCAGCTACGCAATGGTCAACTGGTCGAAATCTGGAAACTCGCCGGCAAAATCGCGGTGATGAACAATGAATTCGAGACGGCGCGGGAGAATTTCGCCCGGGCTCTTAGTCTTGCTGAAGAACTCGGTTTGCAGTTCTCTCAGGCGGAAATACTGAATGAACAGGGGCAGTTATTTGTAGAAACTGACCGGCATATGGAAGCCCTTCAATCTCTGGAAAAATCGTTGCGAATTTTCGCCCAGTTAAACGCCGCCGGTCGCGCCGAAAAGACCGAAAATCTGATTGATTCCATTGAAGGTTTGTATCTGCGGGTTTTCGAAGCGATGGCTTTCAGCGTGGACCAGAAAGACCCTTATACCAAGGGGCATTCCGACCGTGTAGCCCATCTGTCGCTGGCTCTGGCGCAGGCGTTGAATCTGTCCGATATCGATATCAAGACCATCGCCGCCGGCGCTCTCCTGCACGACATCGGAAAACTTGATATCCCTGATGAAATCCTGAAAAAAACCGGAAAACTGCTTCCAGAAGAATTCGAGCAGATAAAGAGACATCCCGATCTCGGCGTGCAACGTCTTTCCGGCCTTCGTTTCCCCTGGGATTTCATGGCGCTTATCAGACATCATCACGAGCAATTCAATGGCGGCGGCTACCCCGGCGGTCTCAGCGGCGAAATAATCCCGCTCGGCGCCAGAATTGTCTCCGTTGCCGACGTCTTTGATGCTCTCACCTCCGAACGCCCCTACCGCGCCGCCTTTGACCCCGCCCGGGCTCTCAAAGTAATGAGCGAGGAGATGAACGGGGCATTTGACCCGGTCATCCTCGATACTCTGGTGTCGCTCGTTCGGGGAGGACGTCTCGACCACATCATCAATCGGCAGACCCGCCCCGATGAACTGATTCATATCTGGGGGCAATGCCGTTTTCGCCCGGAACAGACCCCTCTCGATTCCACCGGCGCCCCCGTCCCGACATCAAAATAAGAGAAAATTTCTCCACCCCCCAACGTCGAAACCCCCATTACCTGTCTTTCGGGCAATAGGGGTTTCGCGGACGGTCGTCAAAGGGGTTTATCTCGCCAGGATATTCTTATGAATCCAAATCGACGTCTTCAGATTCGGATAAGTCTCGAAGACTACACAGTCATCGGTCTCCTTTATCCGAAGCTCCATCGTTCGATTAATAGTCTTGCGGAAGAAATTTCCCTGCTCCGACTCTTCCAGCCAGCGAAAAACATCGGCTGAGGTCACGGTCGGCACTTTCTTTTTCGGGGCAAATTCCGTTATTGCCTCGGTGGCAGCTGCTTCCAGCAGTTGCGGATACATCTTCGCAAATAAAAGCGGGCTTTGATACAGGTCGGCGCAACTAAGTTTGCCGTTGACGGCAAAAATCAGGCCGACGGCGTCGTCGCGCAGACGAATCTTCCCGCGAAAGTATTCGAGGTAATCTTCCACCCGCGAACGCACGATTTCATCTTCCTGCATTATCTGAAGGCTGCTGGAGTGATAGCCTCCGC
>JBFMEF010000216.1 GCA_040753495.1 Candidatus Zixiibacteriota bacterium | reverse complement strand
GGCTACGGCTATAGCATCCACGCCAAGATGGGGGCGGGCAGCATGCCCCCCCAGTCCATGGATGGTTATATCAAAATCGGTAACTGAAGCCATGGTCGGTCCATCGCGAAGCCCGATTTCGCCGGTCGGAAGGGTGGGGTCAACATGCAGGGCGAAGATTATCTTGACATCGGGATTTTTCAGAATGCCGGCTTTTATCATGGCATCGGCCCCACCGGGAGGCGTCTCTTCGGCCGGTTGAAAAATAAGTTTTACCGCCCCGGGGATTTTTGACCGAAGCCGCTGCAGGATCATCGATGTCCCCATCAAGATTGCGGTATGCGCGTCATGTCCACAGGCATGCATCACCCCTTGATGACGCGAGCGGAAAGGAAGCCGGGTCTTCTCGAGAATAGGAAGGGCATCAATGTCGGCTCGGATTCCGACAGCCAGGCTCTGGCGACCGTTAATGATTCCGGCAGCGCCGGTTTTCAGTCGGAGCGGAAGAAACTTGATTCCGCGAGAGGTCAGTTCTTTTTTTATGAAGCGGGTGGTCTCAAATTCGTTGTCGGATAGTTCCGGAAACTGATGAAAATGCCGCCGCCATTTAACCTGAAGAGGATAAAGTTTTTCTGCCAGGGATAAGATTTCGTCCTTGAGTTGTGCCATAATCACTTAGCTTTTGGGCAAGATAATGATTCCGGGGCGGGTTCGTCAATCAAAGAGGCGAGAATATTAGAGGTCATCATAGCGCTAAACTGATACGGACTTCCAGGTCATAACGGCAGGGAATCCGCATTAAGCAGGGGAGGAGAGAGAGCCTTTCAGTAAGGCAAATGATGCTTGATATTAAAGGCTTGAGCACAGCCTGAAATCCTCCATGAAATTGCAAGAAGCGAAGAATCGGGCTATGCTTTCTAAGGTATAGACGGCGCGAAATTTAACGAACAATATCCATTTAGGCACAGTTTTAGAGACAATATGCCGATAATAGATATGATTAGCGCCCTGAGATATTGAACCGAAAGTGGCGCAAGATATCGGGGTATAATTGGTTAAGTCTTTGACTAATGTCGAAGTTATATCTTATTTTTGTGGTTTTTTTTATTGCCTTTTGCTTGCTATAATCTTAATATAGCCTTTTATTTAGGCAGTTAGATGAGAATTTTACTGATAACACAGCATTTTCCGCCTGAAAGGGGGGCAGTCCGACGACTTTATGAATTTGCCCTCTATTTCAAAAACCAGGGACATCAGGTAACGGTCCTGACCGCTCTTCCCAATTACCCGGACGGGGTGGTGCCGCCCCAGTATCGCGGGAAATTCTTCTTGCGCGAAGATATAAACGGGTTAGATGTTTGCCGCTCTTATGTCCTTCCGGCATCAAATGCCCAGCCAAAAAAGCGGATGGTCGGGTTTCTGACCTTTCTTGCCTCTTCGGTCATAAACAGCTTTCGCCTTAAAGGAAAATTTGACCTGGTTATCGCCTCCTCGCCGCCGGTGACCTCATCTTTGAGTGGATATATAATCAGCCGCATTCGCCGCGCCAGACTGGTGCTGGAGATTCGGGATTTGCAGCCGGAGTCCGGGGAGCAGTTCGGGAATATTAATAAGTCGTTTTTCACCGAAATCATCCGCAGGGTGATGCGGTTCCTTTATAAGAAAGCAGACCATGTGGTTTGCGTAACCGAAGGGATTGCCGGGTGGATGAAGCAAAACGGTGTCAATGAAAACCGGCTGACCACAATCAAATCGGGAGTCGGAAATGACTTCCTCAACAGCCATTCCAACGGTATCCGCAAAAAATATGGATGGGAGGACAAATTCCTGGTGGTCTTCTCCGGGACGCTGGGATGGGTGCGCCCGCTGGAATCGATAATCGAGACCGCGCGACTTCTGGCGGACAACAAAAAATACCATTTTGTATTCATTGGTGATGGTCAGAAACGGCGCTCGCTGGAGATTCTTGCCCAGCAGTACAACCTGAAAAATATTTCCTTTGTCGGACTGCGGCCTCTGGAAGAGATTCCGTACTATCTTAAAGCCAGCGATCTGCTGGTAGAGTGTCTCAAAGAGGTGCCGGTGGCGCGAGTGGCGCTTCCGACCAAGATTTTCGAATATATGGCGGCAGGAAAACCGATTGTCTTTGGCTCCGCTGACGGCGAAACCAGCCGTTTGCTGTCCGAAGCAGGCGGGGCGCTGGTCTTCTCCCCCAGCAATCCGGAGCAACTGGCACAACTGGTGAGAAGGGTTTACGACGGTGAGATTGACGGCGCCGGTCTGGGACAGAAATACCGCGAGTTCGTAAACAATAATCATACCCGCGAGCAGTGGGCGCAGAAATATCTCGCTCTGCTCGATAAGGTCGGCAATTCTTAAGTTTTGTCTTTCTTTATTTAATTATTCTCTTTGAAATTTCTATCTGCCAATCTTAGAACGATGAATCGTTTTGTAGAGTGATTATGTAATTTGTGAGATTATGGCGTAAGAGCCTGTTAATAAACCGCAAATGACGAAAAGCCTCCCTTTCCTGCCACATCACCGCTATGCGCTCAAACTCGGTCTGGTCTTTCTTTTGATTTGGGTCATTCTGGCAATCAATCCGAGCCATCGCCAGGATTGGGCGCTGGAAAATCTTCTGGTTCTTATTTTCGGCGCCGTCCTGGTATTAACAGCGCGCTCGCTACCCCTGTCGCGAATATCATATACTCTCATTTTTATCTTCCTGACTCTCCATGAAATCGGCGCTCATTATACCTATGCCGAGGTGCCGTATGACCGATGGTTTGAAAGTCTAACCGGCGGAAGCTTCAATTCCCTGGTAGGATGGCAGCGGAATAATTTCGACCGGGTTATTCACTTTTCCTACGGACTTCTGCTGGCATATCCTATTCGGGAAGTCTTCCTTCGCATTGCCAGTGTCAGCGGCTTCTGGGGATATTTTCTTCCCCTTGATTTGACCATGTCGACCTCGATGCTATTCGAATTGTTTGAATGGCTGGCGGCGGAGTTTTTCGGCGGCGATTTGGGGGTGGCATATCTGGGGACGCAGGGGGATATCTGGGATGCTCACAAAGATATGGCGCTGGCCGGCCTGGGGGCAGTGATAGCGATGACGGTGACAGCCCTAATCAACATTCGCCTCCAGCGGGATTTTGCTCGCGAATGGGCGGAATCCTTGAAAGTTAAGTCGCGCCGACCGCTGGGAGAAGATGAATTAAAGAGAATGATTAAAGGTCGAACCCGGGAAGATCGTTCCGACTGAAATCAGTCATCTTCAAGCGCAATTATCCTTCCTTTGAACTTTTCCCCAATTTCCGGGATATCGGCTTTCTTCCAGACAACGGCGGTGACTTTTTCCTCAGGCAGCCGCGCCAGGTCAAAGTCACCGATATAGCGGTGCTCTTCTTCCGGCAGCCAGTACCCTTCTTTTCCGGCGTTCTGGAAATAATCTCTGTCGGCAGACTCCAGATTACGAAACATCGCGACATCACCGTAGAGAACCCTGCGGACGCCAATATCAAGCGCGGCCTGTTTTTCCACGGCGATACCATACGGCTCGAAAGACATCTCCTGATAGCGCGCCCGCCAGCGCATCAGTCCAATCGCTTGCAAAGGAGCCGTCCCGGTGAATGACACGGCGCGCAGTCCCTGGCGCAGATGGCGACAAGAGGCGATTATTCTGTGCTGGTAAAGAATTCTTCTCAGAGTGTCGAGCGCCGAGCGCGGATAACGATTGCGGGCTTGTATTATATCTTCATAAAACTGGTAACTGGTCTCATCGGGCCAGGGTGCCGAGGTTCCGCGAGTCCAGTGAATGAGATTATTCTTCAGAAGCCGGTCCAGATGGGGATTAAGGCGGGCTATGTCGATAATGACCTTGCACTCTGATGACCGGCTATCATATTTTGCTTGAAAGTCCGGCACTATCGTTCCCCCCGACCGCCTTCGCTCCTCAATCAATTTCTCCAGATTTCCCCCGGGCCTGATAGAAACCGGATATATAATATCAGCCATCTTGATTACGGCGAGGTCGCGCTCTTTCTGAAAGGTTGATTTCTGGGTGTTTCCCCGCGGTACCGTAAGGAAATGGAAATGAACCTGAGCCGGCGTCAATTGGAACTGCCGGCAGTAATAACTTCTCACTGCGTCGACCTCATCATCCCGAATTACCGGCACAACCAGTTCCAGTCGTGCTCCGGCGCGTGATGCGAAATAGAGAGGAATCTCCCAGGCGTTCATTCCGACCGAGGCAACAATGGTATGATTGCGGCCGACAGCGTCGGCAACAGCCTCCCTGCTTCTGACTATCCAGAGGTCATCGCCGCC
>JBFMEF010000215.1 GCA_040753495.1 Candidatus Zixiibacteriota bacterium | reverse complement strand
GCGAAAACCAACCGGAGGTTATCCAGTCAGCGTGGGAAATTGAGGGGGTAATAGTCGAGGTGAAAATGAGTAGAGATAGAGCCAGACGGATCGGTGCCCGCCAAATGGCGTCAGTTCTCGCCCGCATCTGGCGGACTAGGAACTGACGCAACTCTGCGATTGCTGATTTATCCCTCATAATTCTAATAACAAGCGTAAATCTTCATTGTCAACGGCAAACATGGGGTTAGAGGGGGAAGCCTTCCGGGGGTGGAATAAATCTGTTGACAACTTCTTTAAAAAGATTATAATATTTTGCTATGAAATATGTTACAAAAGAGGTTGAAAGGAGGGATATAGATGACCGGTGTTAGGGTACGTGACGACGAATCATTCGAAAAAGCCCTGCGCCGTTTCAATAAGTTTTGCGAAAAGACCGGGATACTTTCTGATATCAAGAAGCATCAGCATTTCGAAAAGCCATCGGAGCGGCGGAAACGGAAGCTGAATGCGGCACGACGGAAAAACCGCAAGTTCGGGTCCGAAAGTTAATATCCTATGTCTCTCCTGAAACGGA
This sequence comes from Candidatus Zixiibacteriota bacterium, assembly GCA_040753495.1. Taxonomy (NCBI): domain Bacteria; kingdom Pseudomonadati; phylum Candidatus Zixiibacteriota; species Candidatus Zixiibacteriota bacterium. Next base: position 9,091 of record JBFMEF010000215.1, on the reverse strand, counting down.
TTGACGACGACCTGATTCAGGCCCTGAAGGGTGGCGACTCTCTGAAAGCCACCACTCTTCGGGGCCTGAAGTCTGATTTCAAATACAAGAAAATCGATAAAGGGGCAGAACTGACCGACGACGATTTGATAGCGGTGCTGAACACCGCGGCGAAACGTCATCGGGACTCTATCGAGCAGTTCCGCGCCGGCAAACGGGACGACCTGGTGCAGAAAGAAACGGCGGAACTGAATATTATCCTGAGTTATCTTCCGGAGCAGATGACCGAAGAGAAACTGCGGCAGGTCATAGCGGAAGTAATCAGGGAAACGGGGGCGGATTCCCCTGCCAAGACCGGCCTGGTAATGAAAGAAGTGATGCCGAAGGTCAAAGGGCAGGCGGACGGCAAGCTGGTGAGCAAGATTGTGGCGGAATTGCTCGCTGTGAAAAAGGAATAAGTACGCTCGGCTCGCCTGAGAGGGCCAGAAAGGAGTCGGCCTGTGAACTGGGTAGATATAGTTTTACTGATATTGCTGGTGGCGGCAATAATAATCGGGTCGAAGAAGGGGATTGTCCGGGAACTGATGGCGCTGGCGGCGCTTACGGCAACGGTCATTGTCTCGGTCAATTATATTGATGTCATCGCCACCACGCTTTACGAGAAATTAGGGGGGTCACCCCTGGTGGTGGCGTTTCTCTCGTTTGTGATTCTTCTGGCGCTGGTTTACGCCGTCTTCAAACTTCTGGGGATACTGTTCTACAAGATAGCCAATCTTCAAAAACTGGGTAAAAAGGACCAACTCGGCGGGGCTTTTGTAGGGGCGCTGCGGGGATGGATTATAATCAGTTTCCTGACCTTTCTGGTCTTTCTGATACCGATGCCGGAGAAGTTCTACCTTGATTTTGAGGATTCATTCTTGGGGGGCACGGTGGCAAAGACGCTTCCGGCGATTTACGAGAGTTCAACCGGGCTGCATCCCAGGAATCCGACCTTTATGAAGAAAGTGGAAAATGCCCTCCTGCAGGAGCCATCGAAAAAGATGTCCCGCTCCAAAAAGGAGGATATCGCCAAGAACCGGGAGCAGGTGTACCGGGTGATATTCCAGATTGACCGCTTTTTCGGCTCGGAAGAGCCCAGCCGGTAGCGAATAATCAGTTTTCAAACCTGTCGCAAAATTTTATATTACTGACCACGCCGACGGCGTGGTTATTTTTTGGGATTTATGACACGATTCGATGAACATACTCTCGAGGTTCTGGAATACCCGAAGATTATTGCGCTTCTTCAGGGGCAATGTCTGACATCTTACGGGATGGCGGAGGTTGCGCGATTCGCCCCGGTGCAGGATTTGCAGTTGATTCAGACAAGGATGACCGAGATAGCGCAGATGAAAGATATCATCCGCTTCGGCGAGGCTTTTCCCCTCTATCGGCTGGAGGATATTCGGGAGATTATCGCCAGGGCAAAAGCGGAGGGAATATTTATCGAGCCGGCCGAAATGCTCAAAGTGAGGGAACTGATTGAAGTCGGCGGCGGGCTGAACGGATATGCCAAGGATGAGCGAGACAGATTCCCGGCAATTGCGGGGTATCTGGAAAAGATTCATCCCTTCCCGGAAATCAGAAAAGAGATAGTCAAGGCGATTGACCATAACGGTTCCGTTCTGGACAGCGCCTCATCAGAGTTAAAAAAAATCCGGATAGAGATTGGGGAGTCGCGGCGCAAGATTATAAACCGTCTGGAGCGGATACTTGCCGACCGGCACAAATCGCCCGGCTGGCAGGATGATATGGTAACTCAGCGCGATGGCCGGTATGTCATACCGGTGATTTCAGGGCAGTTTCGCTCTGATTCCGGGATTATTCATGACCGCTCGCAGTCGGGGGCGACCTTGTATGTCGAGCCGACCGAGACGGTGGAACTTAATAACCAGTTGGGGCTGTTGTTGCAGGATGAGCGTCTGGAAATAGACCGGATTCTTCGTCATATAACCGCCATGATTGGAGCGGCGGCCGACCGGTTGCTGCAGAACTGCGAGATAATCGGGCATCTCGATGCCATACATGCGGCGTCGCTATTCGCCATCAAGACCGATAGTAACCGCCCCACTGTCAGCGGCAAGAGTCATTTCAGTTTAAGAAATGCGCGGCATCCGTTACTTCTCTATTACGCCACCGACAAGAATACTATCATCCCCAGCGACCTTTCGCTGGGCAACGGCCGTCAGGCTATAATCATTACCGGTCCCAACACCGGCGGCAAGACGGTGCTTTTGAAAACGGTTGGCCTGCTGGTTTTAATGGCGCAGACCGGACTTCATTTACCGGCCGATGAGCCATCGGAGATTGGGCTATTCAAGAATATTTTTGCCGATATTGGCGATGAGCAATCGATTGAATTATCTCTCTCCACTTTTTCCTCGCATATCCGGCAGATAATTTACGCGGTGCGGCATTCGGGACCGGATTCTCTGGCGCTCTTTGATGAAATCGGCGCCGGCACCGACCCCAAGGAAGGGGCCGCCCTGGCGGAGGGAATTTTACTGAAGATGGTCAGCCTGGGAACGCTGGTCATTGTAACCACCCATTATTCACAGTTGAAGACACTTCCGATGCATCATCCCGAAATAGAAAACGCCTCGTTTGAATTTGACCGGGAGTCTTTGCAGCCGACCTTTCGGCTCTTGACCGGCATTCCGGGGTCATCTTATGCGGTGGAGATTGCCCGAAGGCTGGGGCTGCCGTCCGATATTGCCGACACTGCGATGCAACTACTGGGCAAGGGGGAGCGCTCCCTTTCCGGACTCATTGAATCGCTGGAGAAGGAACTGGCGACATTGAAGAAGGACAAGGTCTCACTGGAAGAGAGGCTCAAAAGTGCGGCACAGCTGGAGGAGTTTTATCGCCGCCGTCTCAGTCAGATGGAGCAGGAGATAGAGAAAAGCAAAAAGGAACATCTGGAAGAACTTCAGAAACTCCTGGGCGAAACGCGCCTGGAAGTGGAGCGATTGGTTAAGAGCATTCGGGAAAGCAACGCCTCGCAGGAGGCAGTTAAGGCGGCCCATAAATTCTTGAAAACGGCGGCGGACAAAGCGGGGCATTTGCAGGCGAAGCATTTCCCGCAGAAGAAGACGGAAGAGACACTGTCGCCGGGGGACCGGGTGACGGTCAATTCCCTTCGGGCTGAAGGGGAGTTGATTGAAATTACCGGCAACAAAGCGCGGGTAAGAATCGGCAATCTTCTGAGCACGGTGGAACTGAGCGACCTCAAGAAGATTACTGATTACACCCAGACGCCGGCGGTAAGCAGCACTGTCAATATGCGCGACTTGACCGCTCCGGGACCGGAACTTCATTTGCGGGGTATGACCATCGAAGAAGCCCGGGAAGCGCTTGATAAATTTCTTGATTCGGCTATTATATCGGGGATGAAGCAGATATATGTAGTGCATGGCAAAGGGACCGGCGCCTTGCGCAAAGCGCTCTCGCAGTTTCTGAAAGAACATCCTACAGTGGAGTCGTATCGTCTCGGGGATTGGAACGAGGGGGGCGCCGGAGTAACGGTAGTTACGCTCAAATAATGCCCGGAACAATATCACAAAATTCTATCGAGCAGGTGCGTCAGGCAAACGATATTGTCGATGTCATCGGCCAGTATCTCCGCCTGAAGAAAAGAGGGCGGAATTTCACGGCGCTCTGCCCGTTTCATGTGGAGAAAACTCCTTCCTTTTCGGTATCGCAGGAGAAGCAGATATTTCACTGTTTCGGGTGCGGCAAAGGGGGGAATGTTTTCACCTTCCTGATGGAGCATGAGAAACTCTCCTTTCTCGATGCCGTGCGTCTGCTGGCACGGCGCGCCGGTATTCGTCTTGAGGAAAAGAGAGAGAGCGGCATTGCCCGTGAAGAGATTGAAAAGTTGTACTATGCGCATCAGGTGGCGGTGGACTATTATCGCGGGCAGTTGCGCTCGAGCAAATACCGGGATATTATTCAGGATTATCTGAAGAGGAAACGCCGTTTGAGCGATGATTCCATCGAAAGATTTCAACTCGGCATTGCCGGAGAGGAATGGGATGGCTTATTAAACTATGCCATTCGAAAAGACCTCTTCCCTACCGACCTGGAAAAAGCGGGATTGATACAGAAGACGGAAAGCGGCGAGCGATATCGCGACCGCTTTCGCTACCGTCTGATGATACCGATTTTCAATCTCAGTGATAAGGTAATTGCTTTTGGCGGGCGGGCGCTTAAGAAAGGGGACAGCGCCAAATATATAAATTCGCCGGAGACTCCTCTCTATTCCAAAAGCAATGTCCTCTACGGGCTGAATTTCAGCCGTCAGGAAATCCGGGAAAGGAACGAAGTCATTATCGTTGAGGGATATTTTGATTTCATATCACTCTATCAAGCGGGGATAAAGAATGTGGTGGCGTCATCCGGGACGGCGTTTACTTCTCCACAGGCGCGGCTTCTGGCGCGTTTTGCGGATACGGCATATCTTTTTTTTGATTCCGATTCCGCGGGGCAGGCGGCGGCGTTGCGCTCGGTCGATTCTCTCTATGATGCCGGTATGGAGGTTATGGTTATGATTCCGCCGCCGGGAAAAGACCCGGATTTGGTGGCTATTGATGATGGAGCGGCCGGGATAGAATCGCTCAGACAAGCCGGGATGCCGTATCTCGATTTTCGGGTAAAAGATATGCCGACCGGCAACCTGGGGATTATCGCGAAGGAAAAATTGATTAAAGAACTGGCGGACCTTGCCGGGAAAATCGGCGATATGACGAGGCGTAGTCTCTTTCTTGAAGAGGCGTCCCGGAAACTGGGAATAGCGGTGGAAAATTTTCAGAGGTTACTTCCCCGGGAAAAAACGGAGAAAACGGCGCCGCTGATAAAACCACCCCGGAAAATTCTGGATATTGAGCGGGAACTTCTGGCGCTCGTTATCAGCAATCCGGAGCATATTGATGTTGTGAGGGAGAAACTGATAGCCGAAGACTTCCAGGGGGAGGCGCTGGCGAAAATCTTTTCCTTGATAATGACCATATACAAGATTCATGGCACTATATCCCAGTCCATTCTCATTGATATGGTGGAGGATAAAGAGCTCGCGGCTGAAATATCGTCAATGGTAAGTCTGGAAATACCCTCCGGCGACATTGGCACCCTGATTCGAGACTATATCAAGAAACTTCTCGCCTTCAAACGGGAGCGTCTGATTGACCGTCTCAAAGGAGAGTTGGCGCTGGCGGAAGAAGCAGGCGACAACGCCACCGCCAAGAGCATCATGAAGGAGATAGCGGCGCTGATTCAGCGGCGGCAGGATTAGGCAATGCTCAAACGGATATATATCGAAAATTTCGCGCTGGTAGAGAAATTGGAAGTCGAATTCGGCGCCGGAATGAATGTTCTAACCGGCGAGACCGGCGCCGGGAAATCTATAATAGTCGGGGCTATCGCGCAGTTACTGGGAGAGCGGGCGGAGAAAGAGGATGTCCGCTCGGGCGCAAAGACGGCAATAATTGAAGGTGCGTTCGATATTCGCGGTCTTGACAAAAAAAGCGGGGCGCAAGACGAAGCCGAACTGGTTTCAGGCGAGACTATTTCTATCCGCAAGGAGATACAAGCCAAAGGGAATACGCGACTGTTTCTCGATTCGCAGCTGGTCACACTGGCTCAACTGCGGGGCATAACCGTTCATATCGCCGACCTTTTCGGACAGCATTCGCACCAGCAATTGCTTGACGAGCAAAATCATCTTCAATATCTCGACCGTTTTGCCGGAATCACCCCGCGGGTCGAAAATCTCCGGCTTCTGTTCGAGAAGTGGCAGAGCGACCGCCGGGAATACGAGGAATTGCAGCGCCGCCAGGAGCGCGACCGGACGGAGCGAGAACTTTTGCAATACCAGAGAGATGAAATCGATAAAGCGGCAATAAGAGTCGGTGAAGAGGAAGAACTTCTGGCAGAGCGCAAGATTCTCGACGCCTCGGTTATGCTCGGCGAGAAGTCAGAAAAGATTCTGGAAATGATTGACCGGGAGGAAACCTCCGCTATTCATCTGCTCAATTCCTGCCGTCGCGAGTTGGGGCAGATGATTTCAGCCGACGAAAAACTGCGAGCGGCGCAGGAACTTCTCGAGACGGCTCTGGTGAATTTGGAAGAATTCCGGTCGGAAATCGAGCGGTATTATGCCTCGATACCGGATAACCCGGAACGATTGGAAGAGATTAATCGACGGCTCGACACTCTATTTGGATTGAAGAAAAAATATGGCGGTTCGGAAGAGGCGATTCTGGCGGCACGCAATGCCATTGAAGAGGGGCTGAATTCAACGCTTGATGTCGAGGTGCGGCTGAAATATCTGAGCGAAGAGATTACGCGGCATAGCCGGGAGTATGAAAAAGAAAGTGTTGAGATTTCATCGATTCGCAAGAAAGCGGCAGATAGGCTTGCCGGCGCGGTGCAGAAGGAACTGTCGTTGCTTGGTTTTGAGCAGGCACGATTCGAAATTGAATTCCGATACGATGATGACCCCGAGGGGGTGCTGATTGAAAACCGCCGGGTGAAACCGTTTCCCAAGGGATTGGAAAACGGGCGGTTTTTGATTGCGGCCAATCCGGGCGAGCCGCTCAAATCGCTGGTGAAAACAGCATCCGGGGGGGAACTTTCGCGAATAATGCTGGCGCTTCTGGCGGCAAACCTTCCCCAGAAATCAGGGAATCGCCGTCTGCTGGTATTTGACGAGGTCGATTCCGGTATCGGCGGCGAGACCGCCCGCGCGGTCGGGAGAAAACTGGCGTCGCTTGCCGAGTACTATCAGCTAATCGTGGTGACACATCTGCACCAGATCGCCTCCTTCGCTCAAACCCATTATGCCGTGGAGAAAGTAGAGGCGTCGGGCGCGCGCCGTCGAACCGTAAGTATCAAGAAACTCGACAGAGGAGAGCGCGAAAAAGAAATCAAGCGGATGCTCAGCCTTCCGGAAGCAATTGAAGAAAAGAAAACATCACGGGCACAAATTAAACGGCGATGAATCTTCTGGCAATCATCTTCCCTTCCCGCAAGATATTCTTCTGGGTCGGCTTTTTTGTTCTTGGAATGCTGTTTTTTTCGCTCTATCGCGCGCTTTTTCTTCTCACATATTTTCCGCGAACCGATGGCGCCTCTTTTCTGACGATTGCGCGGTCGTTTCTGATAGGGTTGAGATTTGACTCCTGCCTTATCAGTTTTACAATAATTCCTTTTTTCATACTGCTGCTTTTACCTGTGCTCCGCCTCGAAAACAATCTGGTCCGGGCTATTCTGCGATATCTCCTCACAGCGATTTTTGCCGTCTTTTTTCTGTTCTCAGTCACCGACCTGCGTTATTTTGAAGTATTCGGCAGCCGTCTCAACTATTTCGCAGTCGATTATTTCGATTACCCGGGGGAGTTTTTCTACAGCGCCATAACCGATATGGCCTTCTGGAAACTGGCGACAATCTGGGTTTTGACGGTGGCGGTTTTTTATTATTGCCTCAAGAGGCTGCTTGATTTCAGTCTTAAACTTGAGCCGGCGCCGCTTCTTCTCCCCCGCCTGATTGGCAACTTGATATTGGCGGCCCTGCTGGCGTTGGGAGCCCGCGGCTCGCTCGGAATCAAACCGCTCGATTGGGGCGCCGCTCTTTTTTCTGAGAACCATACGATTAATCAAATGGCTCTGAACAGTCCCTATACGTTGGCGCATTCTCTGTACGAGGAAAGCCAGGAGGGACGAAAAATATTCGGCGGCGATACTGACCGTTTCGCGTACTATCCACTTGACTCGGCGTATCAGACAGTCGCCGCCATGCTGGGAATAGAAAATACTGGCTCCGATTCCAGTTGGACACTGCGGCGCCATCTGAAGCAATATGAGAAGAGGAATTTCAAGCCAAATATAATCATACTGATTATGGAAAGCTGGTCGGCCGACAAGGTTGGAGCGCTCGGCTCGCGCTGGAAGGTGACGCCAAGATTTGACAGCCTGGCCCAGCAGGGGATTCTTTTCAGCCGTTTCTATGCCAACGGCATTCGCACTAACCGGGGTGTCCCGGCAATACTTTGCTCATTTCCGTCGCTGTCGGGACGGTCCATCATGAAGCGATATGCCGCCGATTATCCTTTTACTTCTCTGGCGGAACTTCTGAAACCGTTCCGGTACAGTTCCATATTTGCCTATGGCGGCGATGTTGAGTTTGACAATATGGAAGGCTTCTTGCGCACCGCGGGGTACGACCGTTTTTATCGCGAAGATGATTTTGATGTCTCGAAGAAACTGGGGAAATGGGGGATTCCTGACCATGTCATATTCGAGAAACTGGCGGAGGAGATAAAGAAATTCCCGCGCCCCTTTCATCTTGCCGTTCTAACTCTGAGCAATCATGACCCGCACCTGGTGCCGGATGACCGGTTCAAGCTTTATGGAGATACTCTTCCGCTCGCGCGCGTTTTGAATACGTTCTATTACTCCGATTGGGCGATTGGGCACCTGGTTGATTTGATAAAAGCTCAGCCTGTTTTTGACAGCACGATATTTGTCTTCACCTCTGACCATTGTGCCTACCAGTCAGGGAAACATCCCCTGGCGCCGACCAATTTTCATATTCCGCTTCTAATATATGCCCCGGCGCTTATTGACAGCGGCGGCATTGTAATAACGCGGGTAGGGAGCCAGGTTGATATCGTGCCGACCGTCGCCGCCCTGGCAACGACCGATGCGTCATTCATTAGCTGGGGGCGAGACCTTCTGCACGGCGCTACCGATGATTCCGGATTCGCCGTGATTGTATCGGAAGAAAAACTGGGATTGATTGAAGGCTCCAAATTCTTCTTTGCCTATGCCAACAATCCCCATCGATTCCTGTATGACCTGAACGACCCTTTGTACTACCAGCACAATATTCAAGAATCGCTGCCGGAGCTGACATCGGCGATGGAGCGTCGTCTGAAATCTTACATCCAGTTAGCCAATCATCTCGCTCGAGGCGGGACCAAGAAAAGACACTCTGCCGCTGATTCGGCTTCGCTTTCCAACCGCAATCCCGGCAAATGAAATCGCGCCGATGACCGTCTTATGGCTGGGCTTTCAT
>JBFMEF010000214.1:5152-7799 GCA_040753495.1 Candidatus Zixiibacteriota bacterium | reverse complement strand
ACTCGTCTAAATTTCAGTCAATTTTAGGTACAATCTCCATACCTCACTCTTCACCGCATAAATGACGGAGTCAGTCCGAATTCTGTAGTGCATCGGGAACCGGTGAGCAATTAGATTGTTAAACCAAATGGAAGCGCCCGTGTACCGTCAGACTGTGAACATCCTCACAGGGAAATCAGGTAAGTGAAAAATGGTGCAATTGAGAAAAAGCCGCCGCGAGGGCTGGGGGTCTTGTGAGATCTCGGGTAACCATAACAGGAGGTTGGAGTTACCGGCGCATCCAGGCACTAAAAAAATTGAAAAAATCGCCAAAAAATAGGTGGACAATTGTCAAAAAATAGATATAATAATAATCCTTTTGTGAGGGATACCGATAATCCTGGTAACCCCCTTACCAAACCCCTGTGGGTTAAATGGTTTAGACTTTCTTACTGGTCTCCAATAGACGTGTGTCATCAGGTGACCTGGAGGTTATATGCAGAAGCGTGTTGATTTCTATACATATCCTCATGAATCCAGCTGTGAAGAAGTGCGACAGTTTCTGGAGACGCAGGATCTGGACTTGCGAGTCCGGGATTTGACAAAGCAGCCGCTCAACTACGATGAACTGGCGCGTCTTATCCGTCACATCGATATCAAGCATTTTATCAATGTGAGCTCCAAAGCGTACAAGAAGCATCAATTGGATAAGGAGCTTCCTGAACGCAAAAAGATAATCACCTTTATGGCGGAGGACAATGACCTCATCCGTAAGCCGATTATCATTGCCGGGAGGCTGATGACAGTAGGCTGCAATCGCCAAAAGATAATGGAGATGCTCCAGATTAAATCGAACGGTTCGGACCCGAACGAAAATGGCCGTAACGAGAACGGTCGGCACGCCCGCTCCTGACAATTTCGTGTGCGCCGTCGCCGGGATTTTCTTATATTCCCCTTTTGAACAGTTTTACTTTTTCTCTTTGAGGGAGAACTATGGATATCCAGAGAGAAACTCTCGAAGTTGATGTTCTTGTGGTTGGAGCCGGACCGGCCGGCCTGGCTTTTGCCTATCATCTGACCAATCTCATAAATCAGACCGGGGGACGAATTCCCCAGCCGGAAATAATGGTGATTGAGAAAGGCTCCTATCCCGGAGCGCATTCTCTTTCCGGGGCGATTCTCAATCCCCGTTCGCTGCGGGAACTGATGCCGGATTTTCTTGACCGGGGGATGCCGGTTGAGAGGCCGGTGGGACCGGATTCGCTTTATTATTTTACTTCCCAATCGCAGGTCAAATTCCCTTTTTTGCCAAAGCCGTTTCGCAACGATGGGAATTACATAATTTCTCTTAATAAATTTGCCGGATGGTTCGCCGAGCAGGTGGAAGGGTTAGGGGTCAACATTTTCCCCGGCACCGGCGGCTTTGAACTTCTGATAGAAGAGGGGAAAGTAACCGGCGTGCGAACGGTTGACCTGGGACTGGACAAGGAAGGACATCCCCGCTCCAATTTTGAACCCGGTTCGCTACTGAAGGCGAAAGTCACGGTGCTTGCCGAAGGGGTCCATGGCTCGCTTTCCAAGGAAGCGATTGAAAAACTGAATCTGCGCGAGGGGAAATTTCCGCAGTCATATCTGACCGGCGTAAAGGAAGTCTGGGAAATTCCCGAGGGGCGATTGCGGGAGGGGGAAGTCATTCATACCTTTGGCTGGCCTCAGCCGAACGAGGAGTATGGCGGCGGATTCATCTATGATATGGGCGGCAAAATGGCGGCGGTGGGATATGCTGTGGGATTGAACAGCCCCAATCCTGCCAATGACCCGCATTACAAATTTCAATTATTCAAGACTCATCCTTTTGTCCGGAAGATTTTCGAAGGGGGCACGATGCTCCATTACGGGGCGAAGACCATTCCGGAAGGGGGATATTACGCCATGCCGCGGCTGTACCATGATGGACTCTTATTGATTGGCGATGCCGCCGGATTTCTTGATTCGCAGCGGCTCAAAGGAGTGCATCTGGCGATTAAATCGGGGATGCTTGCCGCCGAGACAATTTGCGAAGCGCTGGAGAAAAATGACTTCAGCAGCGCCACCTTGCGGGGGATGGAGGCGCGCTTTGAAGAATCCTGGGCAAAAGAGGAACTGTTTGCGGTGCGCAATTTCCATTCCGGATTCGAGCATGGACTTCTTGCCGGAATGATCAATTCCGGGCTGCAAATGATATCCGGCGGGAAAGGGCTTTTTGACCGTCGCGAAACGGAGCCGGACCATAAAGCGATGATGCCGCTGGCGCAGTATATCGCCCGTTACGGCGAGGATAGCCTGAAGAAAAATCTGAAATTCGATAATAAATATCTCTTCGATAAGCTGACCGATGTCTATCACAGCGGCACCAAGCATGAAGAAGAGCAGCCGTCGCATCTGGTGATTGCCGATTACGATATCTGCAACAACCGCTGCACCGAAGAGTACGGCAATCCCTGCCAGCATTTCTGCCCGGCGCAGGTGTATGAGATGGTTGATGACCCCTCACGACCGGGAAAGAAGAAACTTCAGCTGACCCCGTCGAACTGCGTTCACTGCAAGACCTGCGATATCGCCGACCCGTATCAGATAATCAAGTGGGTGGTTCCGGAGGGGGGCGGAGGCCCGAATTATACGAATATGT
>JBFMEF010000214.1:0-5052 GCA_040753495.1 Candidatus Zixiibacteriota bacterium | reverse complement strand
ACTTATCGCGTTCACGAAATGTCGGCCTCGGAACGGGAGGAGATTTTGCCCGGGGCGGCGCATTTGATTTCGCTGGAGTATCAGCCGCTGGGGAATCTGTCTGCTCCGCAGAATGTCTTGAGTTTTATCGCTCTTTCCGAGGAATGGCGCGATGAGTTGGGGAATGTCGATACATCCTCACCGGTGGCGGTTCTGGGAAGAAGTTCCGACTATGTTTATCTGCTTACCTTGCCGCAGGCAAATCCTTTTCCGGACAGCCTCGAAGATTTCCGCCGCTTCAATCAGTTGCTGCGAGGCTTGGGATCGGTGATATCGTCGTTTGATATCCTTGACGGCGCGATTGCTCCCACCGTTGAAGAGTTAACCGGAGCCGCTTTTTCGGCGCAGTTACCGGCGGCCGATGCCTCGCGGCGCATTATTACTCTTCGCTGCTCAGAAGATGCCGTTGCCTCCATAATCACCGAATTCATCGGAAAAGGGGAGCAGGTCAAGGAGATGGGAGAATGGAGTGTGGCGGAAAATGTTCTGAGTTTTCAGCCGCTGGCAGACGATTCGCTTCCCAAGGGGGCGCCGCTAAAATGGACGGTCAAAGGAGAATTCCTGATACCGCTGGAATGGGATAGAAATCTCTATGGTTCCCTGGGGCTTCCGCTCCGACAACTAAAACGTCCGGTGACTGTAACAGAAGAGTAGCGCTATCAGAGGAACGGCTGTAACCGGTCTTTCCCTGGCGGAAATTTTCCCTCAATAATATTTCTTTGTCTCGCTGACGATAACGCCCGACAGGAGCAGTAACGCTATCAGATTGGGAAGCGCCATCAAGCCGTTGAAGACATCGGCGACGCTCCAGACCAGTTCCAGTTTTGCCACCGCCCCGACCCAGACAAAGATGCAGAATATCACTCGATATGGCACGATGGATTTGACTCCCAGAAGAAATTCCAGCGCTTTTTCGCCGTAATAACTCCAGCCTATTAGAGTTGAGTAGGCAAAAAGTATCAAGCCGAGCGCCACGATGATTCCGCCCCATTGTCCCGGCAGTCCGGCGGAGAAAGCGGTTGCGGTCAGCGGCGCGCCGGTCTGGCCGTTGGTCCAGACGCCGGTTGAAAGTATTACAAAGCCGGTAAAGGAACAGACGATAATGGTATCGATAAAGGTCTGAGTCATGGATACCAAAGCCTGTCGCACCGGGTCGCGCGTTTGAGCCGCGGCGGCGGCGATAGGGGAACTTCCCAACCCGCTCTCATTGGAGAATACCCCGCGCGCCACTCCCCAACGTATTCCCTGCATAACAGTGGCGCCGGCGAATCCTCCCGCCGCGGCGGTGGAACTGAAGGCGTTGGTGAAGACCATAGAGAAGACCTCCGGTATGGCGGAGAATTTGATAATGACGACTATAATGGCGCCGATACCATAGACGGCGATCATGAAGGGCACTAATAGCGTCGTAACGCGCCCGATACTTTTGATGCCGCCGATAATCACCAGCGCCGTCGCGACAGCAAGCACGCCGCCGGTTATCCATTTGGAGATGCCGAAGTGCGAAGCAACCGCATCTGCCACCGAATTTGATTGCACCATATTGCCGATGCCGAAGGCGGCAATGGACGCGAATACGGCAAAGAGAATGCCGAGCCATTTCCAGCCCAGTCCCCGGCTGATATAATACATCGGTCCCCCGCTCATATTCCCGTTTTCATCGACCACCCGGTATTTCACCGCCAGCACCGCTTCGGAATATTTGGTCGCCATTCCGACCAATCCGGTGACCCACATCCAGAAGAGCGCGCCGGGACCGCCCAGGGTTATGGCGGTGGCGACGCCGGCGATATTGCCGGTGCCGACGGTGGCGGCAAGAGCGGTCATCAGGGCTTGAAAATGCGAGATATCTCCCTCGGAATGCTGTGTTTCCTTGCGCTCCACAAAGGCCAGTTTCAGGGAGCGCCAGAGGCCGTAGAACTGAAGACCCCGCAGGCGAATGGTCAGGTAGATTCCGGTTCCGACTATCAGAATGAGCATCGGCGGTCCCCAGACCTGGTTGCTCACAGCGCCAAAGAAGTCGATTATTTGCTGCTCCATAGATTCAGTCCCTTTTTACAAGCAGGTTTTCCGTTGACGCAAATTGTCAGTTTCCCTCGCGAATTGGGTAACGGTACTAAATTGAAGGAATTGATGGCAAGTGAAGATTTGGGCGACCCATTGGGCGGGGAGGTCACCCCAAACGGCGCTGGATTGAGGAGCGAGACAAAAAAGCAGGCAAAACCAATCGCTCTTATCGGCAATAACAGTTGCACTCGAAACAAAAATATTACCGGGGAGCGGCTACATCGCCATCCGGAATATCCGGATAATATCTTCCTTATAAAGCGGGCGGGGATTGACCAGGTACTGCTTGTTTGGAGAATATATCCGTATCGTAACTTCCGCCATCTTCTCGAAATTGGAGTCATCGGTGATGCCGACGTCTTTCATCTTCATAAACCGTCCCACCGAACGGAGAAAATCAATCATCCATTCCAGTCCCAGTTTCGCCTGCTCCAGCTCCGACTTTCCTTCGGGGTCGATGCCAAACAGTTCCCGCGCCATGAAAGCATACTTGGAGGGGCGGGTGGGATAAGTATATTCCATAAGGTAGGGGAGAAGAAGCGCCAGCCCTCGTCCGTGGGAGATATCATAGTATGCCGACAGAGCGTGCTGCATGGCGTGAAGCGGATAACTGCCGCGCCGTCCGGGACCGATAATCCCCGAAAGCGCCACCGCCGACGCCCAGGAAAGATTGGAGCGGGCGGAGATATTATCCGGCTCCTTTACCGCTACCGGAAGGCAATCCATTACAGTCCGCACGACTGCCAGTGAGAAGCGGTCCTGGATAGGAGTGTCATCGATTCCGGTGAAAAATCCTTCCATCACATGGCAGATAATATCAATGCCGCCGTCGATGGTATATTCTTCGGGGACGGTGACCGTCAGTTCCGGGTCGATGATAGAGACTTTCGGAAACAGCAGGGGGGAACCGAAGACCGCCTTCTCGTGCGTTTCCCAATTGGTGATAACCCCGCCGGAGTTGGCTTCGGAACCGGTGGCGGCGAGAGTCGGGATTTCGATAATCGGAAGCGCTGTCAGGGGCTTTTTCACGACCGGCTGTCCATGATTGACATAATCCCAAATCGGGTGATATTCCGCCGCGACCAGCGCCACCGCTTTGGCGGCATCCATGGGGGAGCCGCCTCCCAGACCGATGACCAGGTCGCAGCCGTTCTTACGGGCGAGCGCTCCGGCTTCATCGATGGTGGTGGTTCGAGGATTCGGCTCGATTTTGTCGAAAATGACCGCCCCGACTCCATCTTTTTCCAGAAGGTCGGTCACGCGGTTTATGATACCATGGGCGGCCGATGACCGCTTGCCGGTAACAATCATCGCCTTCTCGCCCAGTTTCTTGGCTTCGGCGCCAATCTGCGCGATTTCGCCGGGACCGAAGATTAGTTTGGTCGGAAGATAAAAGGTAAAATTCTGCACAGGCGCTCCTTGTTATCAAGAGATTACATCAGCTAAAGATAGCAAAATTTTCCAGCCGGCGAAAGGGGGCAGCGGAATTTTTGGGCAAATATCGATAACTATATCGGAATTAGACAATTAGAATCGGAAATCGGAGATTTTTTGATAAATTCTACTTGACAAAAATGAGCCATCACCGTTTCACTCCAGCCCAGTCAGACTTTTTTTAAGCAGCCGGTTCTTCAAAGACAACTCCGCCACCAACTGCATTGACTTCTCGTTTTCCTGACGCAGACCAACTACCTCAGTGCTGGTCGCCTCCCGGGCTGTATCCCCCTGCAAATACTTCTTACCCGCTCCCAATAAATCCTTGCTCCAACGATAATATAAATTACTGACAATCCCCTCCCGACGACACAATTCCGAGATGCTGGATTCCCCCTTTAACCCCTCCAAGATGATCCGGATATTCTCCTCAGCCGTGAATTTCCGCCTGGTTACACGCCGAATATCCTGCACCAAAGCTTCTGGACTTTGACCTTGTTTCCCGCTCATCGAACACTCCTTTCGTTAAGACTAAACTGCTTAAACTACGTCTTAACCAAAAGACCGTCCGTGTCCAAAATCTCCTGAACCGATACATTCCGGCCTAAAAAATCTTCCCCAAATCCGGGTTTTCCTATTAAATTTGGCTATTATGCCGCCCCGAATCTTATTTGTTTATCCCTCCTCATTCTTTATAAGCCCCCTTATGCCGGTGGAGGAGATAAAATCGCCCCTGCTGGGGCTGGCATCATTTGTCTCCCGACGATACGACGTTGCATATACTGACTTTGAAATCCTGTACGGGCGTCCCGATTCCGCGATAAAAGTCCGGCGTTTTGAGCGTAAAGTCGCCGAGCATCTGAGTCAAACCGATTTCGATATTCTGGCTATCTCCTGCTGGACTTCGGTCTCTTATCTGGCGACAATGAGTGTGGCAAGGGTGGCGCGTCAGGTGAAACCGGAGGCGCTCATCGTTGTCGGCGGATACCATCCCACCGCTCTTCCCTCCGACTTCTTAACCGACGATAATCTCTTTGATTATGTTGTTCAGGGGGAAGGGGAGTACGGGATGCTCGATATCGCCGCTAAGTATTCCGATGGGCTTCGTCCGGAGAAAAGCAAGACCTGCCAAAGCCCGCCTCTTCGCGCCGAGGACATAATCGATTATGACTGGAGACTGGTTGATAACCTCATAAACACCAACTTCTCCGGGCGAGTCGGCACCGTCAATCTCTTTCTCTCGCGCGGGTGCCCCTTCCGATGCAGTTTCTGCATGGAACCGCTCAAGCCAAGCGCCTGGCGCGTACTTTCTCCCGAACTGGCGATTGCCCAGATTAAGAATGCCATCGAGCATTACAGTCCGGCCGCGGTCGGGGTCGGTGACGCCTGCTTTGGCGTTCAATCCGGCTGGCGAAAGGAATTTATCTCAAGACTGGTGGAGCTGAATCCTTCCTGCTGGATTCTCTTTGAAACGCGCCCCGACTATATTGATGATGATGATATCAGAAAGCT
>JBFMEF010000213.1 GCA_040753495.1 Candidatus Zixiibacteriota bacterium | reverse complement strand
CATATTCCCGGCAATGGTGCTTCCCGCCGCCAGCGCAATCAGTTCGTTTTGCGCCGCCCCGGCATGCTGAAGCATCGGCATATAAAGCGCCACCAGCGGGACATTGGAAATCATCTGGCTCAACACAATGCTCAACGTCAGTATCATCGTCAGTTTCGTTATATCCAGCTCCATCCGGTCAATCCACTCCTGGAAAAAGTAACTTTCCCAGACCGCCGCCATCAGCACGAACATCGCCGCGAAAAATACCAGCGTGCTCCAGTCAATCTTCCGAAGTATCTCAAATCGTCGCCGGCTGAATAAGATTATCGGCGCCGCTCCCAGAAGCGCGATATATGTCAGACGGTAATGCGCCGTCCCGCCCCAGAATACGGTCGCGATCTTGAGCGCCACCAGAGCGAGAATAACCAGAAGCGAAATCCGCGATAGCCGCGCCAGTTTCTTATCTTTTATCGGCTCCTGTGAATGATTAAGACTTTCGTCATGGAACTCATCGGGATAGAAATACCTCAATACCCAGAGCGTCAGCACCAGGTTCAACACGGTCGGCAGCAGCAGATACCGGAAAAAGGTCAGGAACGGATTTCGAAAATCGCCATGCAGCGCTATCAGAAGATTCTGCGGGTTGCCAATCGGGGAAAGCACCGAGCCGATGGTCACCGCAAACGCCAGCGCCAGAAGCAGAAGTTTCGGCGAGATATTATGTTTCCGCGCCAGAAGCAGCATTACCGGCGTCCCGATTATCGCCAATGTATCGTTCATCAGAATTGCCGATGCCGCTCCCATCCCGAACAAAATATAGAGCATCAGGTAGTTTACATTCTTGGCGCTTTTGAAAATCTTGTACGACAAATGCGCCAGATACCCGCTCTCCTCCAGCGCCTGCCCCACCACGAACATCCCGAATAAGAACAACATCACATCGATATCTATAGTCCGAAGCGCCGGAACCGGCTTTATTTCCCCCGTAATAAGCGCCGCCACTGCCCCCAGAAGCATTATCTGCCAGATTTGAAGATGAATATTCCCGATACGGCGGACTATGATAAGAAAGAATACGGCAAGAAGAATAAATATTGATAGCGGCATCTATGTAAGAACTAAGTCTTGCTCACGGGTCCGGTAATCCTCAATCCTCTATCTTAAGCGCCGCCAGAAACGCCTCCTGCGGAATCTCCACCCGCCCGATCTGCTTGAGACGTTTCTTCCCTTCTTTTTGCCGCTCCAGAAGTTTCCGCTTTCGGGTGATATCCCCGCCGTAACATTTTGCCGTGACGTTTTTCCGCAGCGGCTTCACTGTCGCCCGCGCCAGTATTCTTCCTCCTATCGCCGCCTGAATTATCACTTCGAACATCTGCCGCGGTATTAAAGTG
Source organism: Candidatus Zixiibacteriota bacterium (assembly GCA_040753495.1). Classification (NCBI taxonomy): domain Bacteria; kingdom Pseudomonadati; phylum Candidatus Zixiibacteriota; species Candidatus Zixiibacteriota bacterium. Next base: position 9,331 of record JBFMEF010000213.1, on the reverse strand, counting down.
CGCAGCTTCTCGGTCAGACTGGCGCCGTACTTGTACGCCTTATCCCGATGAATTATCACCGAGAGCGCATCCACCGGCTCGCTGTTAATCAGAATATCCAATTTCACCAGATTTGATTTCATATAGTACGGGACATCATAGTCAAGCGAAGCATACCCGCGCGAAATCGATTTCAGTTTATCGTAGAAATCAAAAATTATTTCCGAAAGCGGAAAAGCGTAACTGAGCACCGCCCGCGCCGGGGTCGGGTATTCGGTGTTCTTGTAAATCCCCCTTCGGTCGGTGCAGAGACGCATAATAGCGCCGAGGGAATCAGGCGGCGTGATTATCTGGGAATCGACATACGGCTCCTCGATATAATCGATTTTGCCGGCGTCCGGCATATCTGTCGGCGAATCGACCGTCACCACCGTCTGGTCCTTCAGATAAACGAGATATTCAACATTCGGAACAGTATTAATGATAGTCTGATTATATTCCCGCGCCAGCCGCTCCTGAACTATTTCCATATGGAGCATCCCCAGGAATCCGCAGCGGAAACCAAATCCCAGGGCGGTGGACGTTTCGGGTGTGAAGGAGAGCGAGGCATCATTCAATTTCAGTTTTTCCAGCGCTTCGCGCAGCTCGGTGTAGTCTTCGGCGATAGCGGGATAGAGCCCCGAGAAAACCATCGGTTTCACCGCCACAAATCCCGGCAGGGGGGCATCGGATGGATACTGCGCAAATGTTATCGTATCGCCGACGCGGGTGTCGGAAACTTCTTTGATGCCGGCATAGAGGTACCCCACTTCTCCGGCTGAGAGCGATGGCAGCGGCATATTTTGCAATCGACGGCAGCCGACCTCATCGACTTCAAACTGCTTCCCGTGCGAGAAGAACTTGATCCGGTCTCCCTTCTGCACCGAGCCGTCAACGATTTTCAGATAGACAGCGGCGCCGCGATAGGAATCATAGACCGAATCAAAAACCAGGGCTTTAAGCGGTTTGGTCGGGTCGCCCGGAGGAGGCGGTATTTGCTTCACTATTGCTTCCAGCAATTCATCAATCCCCTGTCCGGTTTTTGCCGAACAGTGCAGAATCTCCTCTTTCTTGCATCCTATCAGGTCGGTAATCTGTTTTGCTACTTCCTCCGGTCGCGCCGAAGGCAGGTCGATTTTGTTCAGCACCGGGATTATCGCCAGATTGTTTTGAAGCGCCAGGAACAGATTGGAAACGGTCTGCGCTTCCACCCCCTGAGCGGCATCGACCACCAGAAGCACCCCTTCGCAGGCCGCCAGGGAGCGGCTCACTTCATAAGTGAAATCGACATGTCCCGGCGTGTCGATAAGGTTCAGCTGATAAAGCTGACCGTCAGATGCCTTATAATCCAGCCGGATGGCATGCGCCTTGATAGTGATTCCGCGCTCCCGCTCCAGGTCCATATCATCCAGAACCTGTTCCCGCATCATCCGCTCCGAAACCGCCGCGGTCGCTTCCAGGAGCCGGTCGGCAAGGGTCGATTTCCCGTGGTCGATATGGGCTATTATCGAGAAATTTCGAATGTACTTCTTATCTATCATATAATACCGTCAAGGTGGCAGCAATAAATGATATCTTCACCCTTTTGTCAAATGCGCCCTGTCTTATATCCTCTTGACATTGCACCCCGCAGCAATATATTCTCCATCTACTATTTATGGCAGAGATAAACAAACTCAAGCGTCAATATTACGAGCGCTCCACCCTCGGACTTGGCCGATTTTGCCTGAAACTGGGACTGACGCCCAATCTTCTCACCGCGGTCTCACTGGCGAGCGCCATTGTCTCCGGTATCTATTTCTGGAAAGCCGAAGTCTGGTGGGGGGTAATCTGGATGCTCATTACCTCTATTACCGATATGCTTGACGGCGCCACCGCGCGCGCCGGCAATATGGGGACTTCTTTCGGCGGCATTCTCGACCATGTTTCCGACCGCTACGGCGAATTTTTCATCCTCGCCGGCATTACCCTTTCCAATATGGTGCATCCCGGCTGGGGGCTTTTCGCTCTCTTCGGGATGATAATCGCCAGTTATACCCGCGCTGCGGCCGAGTCTATCGGCAAAATCGAAAATTGCGCGGTCGGTATAATGGGACGATTGGAAAAATTCACCCTTATTATCATCGGCGCCCTGCTGGAACATTACTACCCCAAAATGCGCATTCTCGAAACCGCTCTCATTATTGTGGGACTTACTTCTTATATCACCTCCGTCCAGCGTCTCTTCTACGCCCATAAACTGCTCAACCAAAAGAAGGATTGACATCAGGAATGATTACCGCAATCGGCAACCCGGTCTATGACTATATCAAAACGAAAAAAATCGAAACGCAAGGGCGTGTCCTCTCCGGCTGCAGCACCAACGCCGCCCTGGCGCTGGCGAAACTGGGCGAAAAAGTTCGCCTTGTCGGCGCCATCGGTAATGATTTCAGGCAGAATTTCCGGCAGAAACTTAATGAATATGGCATTGAGCCGGTTATATATCCCTCCAAACAGAGCGGCGGATTTTCTCTGATTTACTACGATGATTTCGGCAACCGCACCCTCGACCTGCTGGGACGCGCCGCCGATATTGAAGAAATCGACCCGGCGGTCTATGAGGAATCGAAAGCGGTGTTGATTGGTCCCATCCTGGGAGAAATTTCGCTTGATGAAATAGCCGCCATCCGAAATATCTACGACGGCTTCTATTTCTGCGATCCGCAGGGGCTTCTCCGGAATGCCGACCGCAACGGACGGATTCACCATGAGAAAGTTGACGGTGTCGAAGAGGCGCTGGGACTGTTTACCGTCGTTAAACCGAACGAACTCGAAGGAAAAGTTCTGACCGGGCTTGATTGCCGCAAAGAGCCGTACAAAGCGGCGGAGATAATCAAGAGTTGGGGACCGGAAATAGTCATTGTCACCCTGGCTGAACTCGGCTCGGTCGTCTATGACGGCACCGATTTTATCGACATCCCTCCCTACAAGGTGGACCTGGTCGATGCCACCGGAGCCGGCGACACCTACATGGCGGGCTTTACTTTCGAATTTCTCAAAACCGGCGACCTTCGTAAATCAGCCTGTTTCGCTTCCGCCGTCTCTTCCATTATGATAGAGCAGGTCGGGCCTGATTTCAAGATGTCGGAAACGGAGGTGCGCCGCCGACAAACAGCGCTTTTAAGCCAGACCGATTATCGTATTCCGGTTACCTACAGCATTGCCTGAGCCTTTCAGGCTTTCAGACCGTCCCAGATACCGCTCACAAACTCCCCGGTCAGGTTCTCGAGATACTGTTTGCCCTTTGCCGCGGGCGGAAGTTCGCCGGCAAGTCTCTCCAGGTATGATAACAGAGCTTCCAGCGCCAGCGCCACCGATGACACCCCCAGATCTTTCCGCATCTGCCCCGTCTCAATCCCCCTCTCCACAAGCCCTTTCCAGTATTGCATCCGCAACTCGCGGATTCTTGAGAGCACCCCTTTTGTCAGCCGGGAATCGTTCTCATACGCCAGCCTGAAATAGTACCGAAATGGCCCTTTCCCTTTCTCCCAGTACTCCAGGTGCCCCAGGATGAATTGCCTGATTCTTTCCGTCGCCCGGACGGCACTTTCGCTTCGAAAATAATCCTCGAGGAATGAGCAATATTCCGACAGATAAACCTCCGCCACAAAATGAAACAGCCCCTCCTTGTGCCGAAAGTACTGAATCAGCGACCCCTTTGAGATTCCGGCGGCGTCGGCAATCCTGTCCAGGGAGACATTATCAAAAACCGCCTGCGCCAGTTCCGACTGGGCCGCACCGTAAACGGCCGCTTTCTTCGCCGGACTCAGTTTGCGGAATGTGGCTGTCACTATTCCCCGCCGTTCCAGCTCAACAATCAGATTCTCGTCTATAACCATATAACTATTGTTAATAACTAATGAGTCATCATTAATATAGTATAATTATATAAAATGGCAACTTTTTTCTTGACCCATCCTTGGAAATTGCTATACTTTCCTCTGCTCAAATCATTAGAAAGGATTTTTGAATGGGAAAAGTTCGCGTAGCTATAATCGGTGTCGGTAACTGCGCCTCATCCTTTGTTCAGGGAGTGGAATTCTATAAGAAAGCGCGGGAGGATGAACAGGTCCCCGGCATCATGCATGTCAATCTGGGCGGATATCATGTCAATGATATCGAATTTTCCGCCGCCATCGATATTGACAAGAACAAAGTCGGTAAAGACCTTGCCGAGGCTATTTTCACCAAGCCGAATAACACTTACAAGTTCTGCCATGTCCCCAAAACCGGCGTCATTGTCCAGCGCGGCATGACCCATGACGGACTGGGGAAATATCTTTCGGAAATTATCGAAAAGGCTCCCGGGGATACCGTTGATATTGTCAAACTTCTCAAAGAGACCAAGACCGACGTGGTCGTCAGTTATCTTCCGGTCGGCTCCGAAGAAGCGACTAAGTGGTATGTGGAGCAGATACTTGACGCCGGCTGCGGATTTGTCAACTGCATTCCGGTCTTCATCGCCCGCGAGCCGTACTGGCAGAACCGCTTCATCGAGCGGGGGCTCCCTGTTATTGGCGACGATATCAAGTCGCAGGTCGGCGCGACTATCGTCCACCGCGTGTTGACTCGTCTCTTCCGCGACCGCGGCGTCCGGCTCGACCGCACCAGCCAGCTCAATATCGGCGGCAATACCGATTTCCTCAATATGCTAGAGCGAAGCCGCCTGGAATCAAAGAAAATCTCCAAGACCAACGCCGTCACCAGTCAACTCGATTATGAAGTCGGAAAAGATAATGTTCATATTGGACCATCCGATTATGTCGCCTGGCTGCTCGATAGAAAATGGGCATATATCCGGATGGAAGGAACGACTTTCGGCAATGTCCCTCTCAATGTCGAAATGAAACTGGAAGTCTGGGATTCCCCCAATTCCGCTGGCGTCGTCATTGATGCCGTCCGCTGCTGCAAACTTGCTCTCGACAACGGCCTGACCGGCTCCATGAAAGCCCCTTCTTCTTACTTCATGAAATCGCCGCCGGTTCAGTACACGGATGAGGAAGCCCGCCGTATGACCGAGGAATTCATTCTCAAATACGGCTGGAAAGGGGCGAACAAAACCGCCAAACCGAAGCTGGTGATAAAAGGCGCTACGGAGAAGCCGATGGCAACCGTCTCGCGCAAAAAAATCCTGCGGAAAACTCTTCTGAAAAAGTAGTTTCCAAACCTCTTGGACTGACTTATAATGGAAGGCGAGCGATTAGGCTCGCCTTTATTATTGCTTATGAAAAAAAAGGGATTTTTCATTACCTTCGAGGGAATTGACGGTTCCGGCAAAACCACCCAGTTACGACTGACCGAAAAATTTCTCCGCCAGACAGGGCGTCCTCTGCTCGTGCTCCGGGAACCGGGCTCAACTCCTGTCTCCGAGAAAATCAGGGAGATTCTGCTCGACAGGAAAAGCCGCCTCTCGCCGGAAACGGAGCTATTGCTCTATGAGGCGGCGCGCTCCACCCTTGTCCGGGACATCATCGCGCCGGCGCTGAAAAACGGCCTCATCGTCCTCTGCGACCGATTCTACGACTCCACCACCGCCTACCAGGGATACGGACGAGGGTTGGATTTGTCTCTTATCGACCGTCTGAATAAACTGGCGGTCGGAAAATGCCACCCTGACCTTACCTTCCTGGTAGACGTCAATTATAAAACCTCTCTGACCCGGCGCAAGAAAAACAGCGACCGTCTCGAATCAGAATCAGCCGCTTTCTTCCGCCGTGTCCGTAACGGCTTCCTTGCCATTGCTCGCAAAGAACAAAAGAGAGTAGTTCTCCTTCGCGGTGACGGCTCCGCGGCCGAGACTTTTGCCGAGGTGATAAATTGTCTTCAGAGTCGCCTCAAAATCAGGTAGAGCCATCCGCTCCGACCCGTCCTCCTCGTCCGCTTCTTTGGGCTGTTATTCTGTTTTTGATACAAACGGTTCTGGTCATCAGTCTTACTGTCTATCTGCTTACCGATGACAATCTTTACCACCCCTATCGCCTCATTTCCGCGCTGGCTTATATCGACCGATATTTTCCCGAAGAAGTCAATAAAAAGGAACTGCTCCGAACCGCCCGCGACCAGGTTTTCGCTTCTCTTGACCGCTACTCCGGATATCTCGACAAGAAAGAACTCGACCGGGTGGTGGAGGAGTTCGGCGGCAGTTACGGCGGCATCGGTATCACGGTGGTCGGTCATAATGATGGGTTGATGATAATGTCGGTGCGGGAGGATGGTCCCGCCGGCAAAGCCGGAATGAAAACCGGCGATATCATTCTCGCCGCCGATTCGGTCAGTATGAAGGGAAAAAATCCGTATGAAGCGACCCTCTATCTTCGAGGAGCGGAAGGCTCTTCCGTAACAATCACCCTTATCCGGGAAAACTCACAGGATACTTTGATTTTCGCTTTGATTCGTGAGCAGTTGCGGCTGATACATATTCCGTACGCCGGTCTCAACGAGAAAGGAATCTTCTATATCAGGATTCTCGATTTCGAAGCAGGCGCCACCGAGGAACTGGCGCAGATTCTCGATTCCCTCTACCTGCCAAAGCAGGATAGCGTGAAAGGGATAATACTTGACCTGCGCGGCAATCCTGGCGGACTTCTCAACGAGGCGCTGACTGTCGCCAATCTCTTTCTCGATGCGGAGCGACTGATAGTTGGAGTCAAAGGACGCAGCCGCTGGCGGCAGGTGGAATATTATTCTTCCGGTGATGATTTTACCGAAGGTCGGCCGCTCGCCGTAATCATCGACCGCGGCTCGGCGTCGGCGGCAGAAATTGTCGCCGGCTCTCTCCGCTATGCCGGACGAGCCGTGCTGGTCGGCGACACCACTTTCGGCAAAGGTCTGGTGCAGGAGTTTGACGGTTTCAGCGACGGCTCCGGCATTCGCCTCACTACTGCCCGCTACTATTTTGAAGGCGGAGTCTATCTTAATGACCCGGCGGCTGAAAGTAAAGACAGCGCCGCCGGAATCCCTCCCGATTTCCATGTCAATTCCGACGAGACTGATGATTTTATCCTGGCGCTGGAGAGTTCCCTTCTTCTGCGCGATTTTGCCCTGCGCCACAAAGACAGCCTTGCCCCGACGCGGGAGACGCCGCTTCTCTCAGGAGAATGGTTCCAGCGCTTCGCCGCTTTTGCCGATTCGTCAAATTTTGCATATCATTCCTCCCTGACCCGGGAGTTGGAGTTGGCGCTGGAACTGATAACTTTTGAAGGGGGAAGCAGAGAACTCTTCAATGAAGGAGAGAAACTGTACACCCTGTCTCGCGAACAAGACCGAGTCTATATGGAAAGACACCGCGACTATATCCTTCGCCGTCTCTATCAAATCGCCCTTGAAGCCAATTTCGGCGCCGCTGTTTCCTATCCACTGGCGATACTGCCGTACCGTCACGATATTCAACGGGCTGAATCCCTTCTTTTGAGCAAGCCGATACCATGAATGAATTCCTGATGATAACCGGCGCCTTTGTCTCCGGGTTGCTGGGTGGTTTTCTGGGATTAGGCGGCGGTGTCTTGCTGGTGCCATTCTTGACGCTGGTCTTCTTTATGCCAATGCAGCAGGCGGCCGCCCTGTCGCTGGCAACGGTCATGGCTAATTCGCTGGTTTCCTCCACTGAATATCTTAAAAGCAATCTCATCGACCTGAAACTGGTGATTCTGTTTTCTTTCTTCGCTTCGATTGGCGCTATCGCCGCCGGCGTGGTCGGGCATTATATCCCCGGAAATTATCTGCAGATCGCCTTTGCCCTGATATTGATTCATGCCACTTTTCTTATCTTGAGACGTCGCGATGAATCCCCCCATCAAAAAGCCCGCAGCCTCCTCTCCCGGCCTGTCACTACGGTGGCAATCGCCGTTGCCACCGGAATCTTGTCGACCCTGCTTGGCGTAGGCGGCGGCATAATCATTATTCCCGCATCTTATCTGATTCTGAATTATCCCATGGATATTTCGCGGGGAAGCTCCACTTTTGCCATCGGCATAATCGCCACCGCCGGTTCGGTGGTCTATCTTATCCACGGCACTCTTCGAGTCGAATGCGCCGGACCTATTATGCTCGGAACCATGGCCGGCGGGTGGCTCGGTGGACTTCTCGGGGCAAAAACCAAATCCGGCATAATCAAACCGATTTTTGCCATACTCTTTGTCTATCTGGCGATAAAAATGTTTTTAAGCGGTATTGCCTATGAATTCTGAAAAGGACCTTTCCGGACTGCTGCGCCTCCAGCATATTCTGACCTGGGTCGTCGTTATTGCCTTTGTCGTCGCCATCCCGGTCTATCTTTTGAACCGGGAAATTGGTATAAACTTATGTTATGTGAGCATGTTTATCCTGATGACCTCGGCTTTGATAAGACTGGGGTGGATTAGCCGCCATTTCCGGCGAACCGGGCAGCGGAAATCCCGGTTATTAACTTTGGCGATTATCGCTTTAATACTTTTGAGCGTATTGCTGACTTTAACACGATGACTTTGAAAAGCGACTTAGTAGTCTTTTCCGACTTCGATGGCACCTTCACCGCCAAAGATATCGGCAACCGGATTTACACCCATTTCTCCGGGGGTAGAAATCGGCAGCTGGTTGAAGACTGGAAAAAAGGACTGATTACTTCACGAGAATGCCTGACCCGCGAATCGGAACTGATTACCGCCACCGCCGACGACATCAAAGTGTTCCTGAATCAATTCGAACTCTCGCCCGGCGCCCTGGAGACATACAAGGAATTGACCTATCATGGTATTCCTTTCTATATCCTCTCGGACGGCCTCGATTTCTATATCGATTATATTCTTCGCAAGTTTCATTTGGAGCAGATTCCCCATCGCGCCAACCGGGCAATATTTGACAGGAACCGGCTGCGCATTGAATTCCCGTATCGCAATGACGGTTGCCCCCGCTGTGGCTCCTGCAAAGGTGTTCGGATAAAGGAAATTGTCGGCGCGGCGAGAGAAGCGGTCGAAGTCGTATTCATAGGCGATGGGCTCTCCGATATCTGCGCCCTGCCGCAGTCCGATACCATTTTCGCCCGCGGCGACCTTTTGACCTATTGCCGACAACACCAATTCCCCGCTATTGAATATAGCGACTTTTTTGATATATTAAACTGGTTCAAAGAAACCGCAAAAATCACCGATTAGACTTAGTATATGGAATGCTTCGCCACTAAAGGGAGATTACTATGAAGGCAATCATTATGGCGGGAGGATTCGGCACCCGCCTCCGCCCTCTTACCATAAATATCCCCAAACCGATGGTCCCTATCGGCAATATTCCGATGATGGAG
>JBFMEF010000212.1 GCA_040753495.1 Candidatus Zixiibacteriota bacterium | reverse complement strand
TTCTTCGGGCTGGGAGCCATCTTTTTGTTCAGCACCGTGTCACCGCGCGCCAAAAAACTCTCCCTCTGGATTTTCGGCGTCGCCATTTTCCTGCACGCCGTCGGACTGGCCGGACTCGATTCCTGCACTTACGGCAAGATCCTCAGTTACATCGGCGGCATCCCGCTCCTGTCGATGATTCTCTTTATGTCGCTTAGAATATTTGCGGATTTGAGGAGGAAATAGGAATATAGTTTCTCATGCCCAGGAAGTCCATGGGCCGGAGGTATATATGGGCAAAAGTACTGATGACCTAGTGACTGCAGAATTTGCACAAAACTATGAAATGATGCGTCACTATTTGGAAACTCAGAATTCAATTCTCAAGACATTCCTGACAGTCTACTTCGCCGTAGTCTATGGCTTCATATTGCTCAACGACAAGAAACTGGAAACTGCATCTGACACAATACTCATAATCGGACTGATCTCATCTTTAGTCGTTATAGCAATGATGATCAAGAATAGGTTCTATTTTGTGATGATATTGAGAAGGCTTGATTTTCTGCGCACCCATTTTCTCTTCGGTGAGTCATCTGTTTGGGGGACTTATCCTGTATTTTACAGGAAAAACCTAGGTGACACGGAGATCCCGGTGGAAGAGAGTCGGGTAGCAAGGCCAATAAGTACATTTGGATTAACAGTAATTATGATGTGCGTGGGCTGTGCTTTCCTAATATATTTGGTTGATTTCGGTCTTCCAATGCCGCTGTTTTGCCGCATCGTAATGGCCGTGCTTGCACTGATGGCACTGCTATTTATCTTCTACTGTTTTGCCAATGCACAGGATAACGAAATAAAAAAGCATGCTTGAACTTCAGAAGAAATATTGGTTCAGAAATAAAGAACTATATGTCTGGGTCTTTAACGTGGGTCGGGGGCTGAGTACATTTATGAAAACACCTGACGACTTTGGCATGATCATCGATTGCGGAGCCAGCGACATATATAAACCTTTTGCTGAAATCATAAAACCTCAATTTCTACCCTTGCTTGATCGGCCGCAATATAACAACAAACGCCATCCTCTCGCTCAGGTCATAGTGTCTCATCCTCACTATGATCATTGCTCGGAAATACAAGAAGTAATTACTGCAGCAGATCCGTTGTTACTTACCACACCACATTCTAATCCCAATGAATCCGACTTTGACATGCACGTCAATTGGTCAATAGTCCTGGAGTCCAATAAGCAAGAAGGTCGCGGTACGATAGAATTTCTGAAAGAAAAGATAAACCATCGGAGTCCCCCATTGAGAGCGTATTTGAGCGACTTACCAACCGCAGTTGCGGATTTTGAGATGCGACTATTCTATATCAAGCCAAGTATTTGTGAGAAAGAATTGCCCAAAGTAGACTATACAAATAACTTGAGCATAGTTGTCCATCTGCGAAAAGGTGAAAATTCAATTCATTTCATGGGTGATTTGATGCCAAGTGGTTGTGAGTATCTTCTTGAGACTAATGATGATTTTAGAATTATTGTTAGTAAGGGCATTTCAATCCTGGTAGTGCCCCACCACGGTTTGGAATCGGGATTTTGTCAATCGCTTTTCGATTGCATGCCGCATGGTAAAGTCCGGTTTGTGAATATCATTTCGGAAAAGACCATGACTTCGGAGAACCAAGGGAAGGTAGATTCTCGGTATCAGTCCAGCACTCATGCAGGCGGCTATAAAGGCCGTTATTCACTCAGTACAAAGAACGATGGCACTCTCTTCTTGATTTTGGGAGCCGGTAACAAACTCGAAATCCACTCAAATTGGCAGCCTTAGGCTTACTCCCCCTATGCCCCCCTCCTACCGCAAATATCTTGACCCCGAAATCGTCGGGAAACTCAAAGGGATGGAACTCCGCGCCCGAATGGTGGTCGAAGGGTTTATCGCCGGCCTCCATAAATCCCCCTACCACGGCTTCTCCGTTGAATTCGCCGAGCACCGTCAGTACATGCCGGGCGACAACATCCGCGATATCGACTGGAAAGTCTTCGCCAAGTCCGACCGGTACTATATCAAACAGTACGAGGAAGAAACCAACCTCAAAGGCTATCTCCTTCTCGATTGCTCCGCTTCCATGGGCTACTCCAGCGGCGGCACGGTCAAACTCGATTACGCCTCGCTCCTGGCCGCTTCGCTTTCTTTCATGATGCTCAAACAGCGGGACGCTGTCGGACTGGTGACCTTCGATGAAAAAATCCGCCGCTACCTCCCGCCGCGGAGCAAATCGGGACATCTTCATATTCTCCTTCAGGAATTAGCCAATCAAAGCCCCTCCGACAAGACCGATATCTCCGCCGCCCTGCATGAAATGGCCGAGCGTATCAGCCGCCGCGGATTAATTATCATCCTCTCCGACCTGCTCGATGACCCGGAGAAAATCATCTCCGGTCTGAAACATTTCCGTCACAAGAAGCACGAAGTTATCCTCTTCCATATCCTCGACCCGCGCGAGCGTGATTTCGCCTTCCCCACCGAGGCGATATTCAAAGACCTCGAGACCGGCGAAGAATTGACCACCCTCCCGTGGCAGATAAAAAAACATTTCGCCCGCCTCTCCAGAGAGTTTTCCGAGCAGATCGCCTCCGCCTGCCGTCAAAGCCGCATAGACTACCATCTGATAGATACCTCCATCCCCTTCGATTTCGCCCTTTACGCCTTCCTCGCCAAACGGGAGAAGCTGTACTGAGCGCTCCGGACCAAGGTCTTATCCCGCTCAGAATTTGAGCACGCCCCGGGCACCACGCCGACCGCTATTTTTTGACGGAACCTCCTCTATTGACCCTGCGTAAAACTATTTGCGTGCAAAAGAAAACAATGGAGGAAAATATGAGACGATTGACCAAGCTATTGACAGTAGCCCTTTTTCTGGCTTTTCCGGTTCTGAGTGTCGCCGACGACGGCTGGCTCGGCGTTTACTCCCAGACCGTTGACCCCGACCTGAAAGAAGCCTTCCGTCTGGAAAGCGATTACGGCGTCATTATTAATCATGTCGTTGATAATTCCCCGGCGGACGAAGCCGGTTTGAAACAGGGGGATATCATTGTCAGCCTTGATGGCACCAAACTGACCGGCTCCGACCAGCTTTCCGAAATGATTCGCAAGTATCAGAAAGGGGACCTGGTCAAGATGACAGTCCTGCGTAAAGGGAAAGAACTTACTCTCACCGCCACCATCGGCGTTCGTGACGATGATGACGCCCTGGCGCTGCTGGAGAAAAGCAAATCCCCCAAACCTTATAAGAAAAGCTTCTCCTACTATTACGACAAATCCTCTCTTTCCAACTCCTACATTGGAATCAATCTGGAAAGTCTCAATGCCCAACTCGGTGAATATTTCGGCGTGAAAGATGGCGAGGGAGCCCTGGTCACGGAGGTCATCGATCAATCTCCCGCGCAGAAAGCCGGGCTCAAAGCCGGTGACGTCATTGTCTCCATTGACGGCGAACCGGTAAAATCTCCGACCGACGTCCAGAAAGCGATTCGCCAGAAAGATAAGGGAGACAAAGCCACTATCGGCGTCCTGCGAGAAAAGAAGAATATGGAAATGGCGGTCGAAATCGACGAGCGCTCCGCTTTTTCCTTCGATATGCCTGATATCGTCATTCCCGATGTCCCGGGTCTGGACAACTTCGATTTCCATTATCTGCCCAAAATGAAGGGGCTGTATCACGGCGATTTTGACGATGATATTCCGAGCATGGAAGGGCTGGAGGAATCGATGAAACAGTTGCAGGAGCAGATGCAGAAACTTCAGGAACAGATGGAGGAGATGAGGCTTAAGTCTGAGCAGAAAGATTGACCTTCTGAGCGATGAACTCAGTAGCTGGCTGATTGCAAACTCAGCCGACCGTTGAAAGTAAACTCAGTAGACCGTTTCTTCCGCCCCGGCACCATCCCACCGCCGGGGCTTCTTTTTTTTCAATAAACCTCAATCCCACCCCCAATGGTTTTCATCGACGCCATGGCGAACCTATATTCTCGCTCTCGCGATTGGGTCGACACACGGGTCGACCGCTACAATTGAAATGCGGTGTCTGGATTCCCTTCCTGGCAAAATATGTCCTTGGTTTCGTCGGTTCTTTTCAGACGTAAGGCGTGATCTGCCGATAATATTTGGTGCCCCACCGTCCTGGTCGCCGCGGCGACTTGCGGTGGGTTTCTTCCCGTTGCGTCAGTTCCCGTTCCCGTTGTGTCAGTTCTTAGGTTCAAATCCTTTTGAACCGTGAACTGACACCTCCTCGTACTTTTTTTCATTTGCTTCCCGCCCCAGCACCTCATAAATTGAGCTGAACCAACTTTTTCGCCTCGTCCCGCCATAGGCGGGACGGGGTGCGGACAAAAGGGCACTTTATGCCGGAACTAACTGTCGAAAAACTCTATAAAGACCGCAAAAACTACTTCGACATGACCCTTCTCAACTCCGAAGCCGGTCTCAAGAAGCGAATCACCAACGCCGAAATCCATCGCCCCGGTCTGGCGCTGGCCGGTTTCACCGACCGCTTCGCCAGTCAGCGAACTCAGGTGCTCGGCGAAACCGAGATGACCTACCTCATCAAAATGGGACACAGCACCCTTCTCTCCGCCGCCGAACGGATTTTTGCCAGTGATGTCCCTCTTATGATTATTGCCAAAGGTATCACCCCGCCGCTCGATTTCCTCGAAATTGCCGACCGCCACAAAACCGCCGTCTTCTCCTCCCGGCTGACCACCTCCGACCTGACCAACCGTCTGGCGGCATATCTTGACGCCTACTTCGCTCCCTCTATGACCATGCATGGCACCCTGGTTGACGTCTACGGTGTCGGCCTCCTTTACACCGGCAAATCCGGCATCGGCAAATCGGAAATCGCGCTTGACCTGGTCGAACGGGGGCATCGGCTGGTGGCAGATGACGTCGTCAAAATCATCCGCAAAGCCCCCGACCTGATTGTCGGCACCGGTTCCGAACTTCTGGGACATCATATGGAAGTCCGCGGCATCGGGATAATCGATATCGAGAAACTGTTCGGCATCCGCTCCATCCGTCTGCAAAAACGGATTGAGGTCGAGGTTCATCTTACGCTCTGGTCCGATGACCTCGAATACGAGCGGCTGGGGATAGAAGACACCACCACCACAATATTGGGGGTTTCGATTCCGCAGGTCAATGTGCCGATTTCGCCCGGGAAAAATATCACGGTGATTTCCGAGGTGATAGCGATGAATCATATGCTCAAGGTTTACGGCGAGAATTCCGCTTTGGAGTTTTCCCGCCGCCTTTCCGAGCGTATGCATCGCCAGGAAATGACCGAAGACTACCTGGAATCGGATTATGAATAGAAAAAAGACTGACAGCAGATGTCAGTGGGCGTAGTTAATAATATGAGCAAGAAATCAACCTTAAGCACTTCGAGAAGCCGGCACATGGAAATAAGCGCCAATGTCATCTGTGGAGATTGCCGAACCGAATTGCCGAAAATGGCAGCCAATTCAGTTGACCTTATTATAACGTCTCCGCCATACGCTGACAGCAGAACTAAAACCTATGGGGGAATTAACCCCAATAAATATGTTGACTGGTTCCTACCTATTTCTCAGGAGTTACTACGTGTGCTCAAACCGACCGGAACCTTCATTCTCAATATTAAAGAGAGAGTTGTTAATGGTGAACGCCACACATACGTTCTTGAATTGATTCTTGAAATGCGCAAGCAAGGCTGGCTCTGGACAGAAGAATTCATCTGGCATAAGAAGAATTGCCATCCGGGTAAGTGGCCCAACAGGTTTAGGGATGCCTGGGAAAGGCTTTTGCAGTTCAACAAATCAAAAAAATTCAATATGTACCAGGGTGCGGTAATGGTTCCTATGGGAGATTGGGCGCAAGATCGTCTCAGAAACCTAAGCGAGACCGATAGGCGACGGGATAATGCGAGGAATGGAAGCGGATTCGGCAAGAAGATAGCAAATTGGCTTGACAGGAATATGGCCTATCCACCGAATGTACTCCATATGGCAACCGAGTGCGGAAACAAAGAGCATAGTGCCGTTTTCCCCGAAAAACTACCAGAATGGTTTATAAAACTGTTCACAAAGGAGGGAGACCTAGTACTCGATCCCTTCATGGGCTCGGGCACGACCCTAGTAGTTGCCCAAAGGCTGAGTAGAAACTCTATCGGCATTGAAATCTTGCCTGAGTATTGTGAAATTGTGAAGAACAGAGTAAATCCATTGGAATTGCAGCTGCTAAAATTGGGCTGAGGCATGATGAATATTAGTATTAAGGATGTAAGAAATTATGTGGAAGAAAATATCGGTGAGTTCCACAAGAAGCGGATAGAGAAACTGAGAGAACTAGAATTGAAGGAGATTCTTTCTCGAAAAAATCCCTACCTTTACAAAGCAAAAAACATCTTGACCGCCCAAGACCTGGTTAAGTTCTTCACGGATGCATTCTTGTCTTCACAAGAGGAAGCACTATTCGGTGATTTCCTCGAAGGACTCGCTATTTTTGTATGTGAAAAGACTCTTGCAGGTAGAAAGTCGAGTTCCGACGGCATCGATATTGAGTTTGACAAGAATGGAATCAGATACATTATGGCAATCAAGTCCGGTCCCAATTGGGGAAACTCAAGCCAAATCAGGCAGATGAGGGCGTCTTTCTTACGTGCAAAGCGCATACTTAGAACAAGCGGTGGCAAGAAGCAAGTTGTTGCTATCAACGGATGCTGTTATGGGCGCGATAATAAGCCAGACAAAGGCGATTACATGAAGTTTTGCGGCCAAAAATTTTGGGAATTCATTTCAGGGAATAAGGACCTCTATACGGAGATAATTGAGCCCCTTGGCCATAAAGCCAAAGAAAGAAATGAGGAGTTTATTGGGGAATATTCAAAACTAATAAATCTCTTCACCATCGAATTTTCTAAGGACTTTTGCAGTGGTGGTGTCATAAACTGGCGGGCCATTGTCGAATTCAATTCATCAATCACAAAGCCAAGTAAATAAGTCCTGCAGACCCCCGATTCTCCAGAGAGTGTTTCCACCATGCCGCTGATGCACTGGCAGGTCCCGGTTTTCAATCCTATATCGAGGATATTCTGGAAGAAGATAGACTATGTGGCGAATGGGAACATCGCGCACGCGGAAGCAAACGATGACGACTGCAACAGCAAAGAAACATAAATTCCCTGCCAGGTATCACCTTTTAAAATCTGCGGGCTACATCTCATGCGCCGCAAACCACTTCGCCTGAAAGAATTCGACTACTCCACTCCGGGACTATATTTCATCACCATTTGCGCCTATGACCGACAATGTTTTCTGGGTTCAATCCTCAATAATTCGGTGGAATTGAGCGCGGTCGGAGAAATGGTCAAGAAATGGTGGTATAAGCTGCCCGTAAAATTCGCCGGTATCAAAATTGATGAATCTATCATAATGCCTAACCATCTCCATGGCATAATTAACATCATAGGGGGCAACCCATGCCTCGCCCCCGATTCCCCGTCAAAAAGCGTAGGGGGCGACCCATGTGTCGCCCCAAAATCCTTTCCACCAGGAAAGGATTTGAACCCCTCCCTTCCCAGATTAATCCAATGGTTCAAAACCATGAGCACTAATGAGTATCTTCGTTATATCAAG
>JBFMEF010000211.1 GCA_040753495.1 Candidatus Zixiibacteriota bacterium | reverse complement strand
ATCAGGCCGACGGCGTCGTCGCGCAGACGAATCTTCCCGCGAAAGTATTCGAGGTAATCTTCCACCCGCGAACGCACGATTTCATCTTCCTGCATTATCTGAAGGCTGCTGGAGTGATAGCCTCCGCCATCCGCTTCGCCGCGAACATTGCTTTTTATGGCTTTTCCCAAATCGGCTACCGAGGACCAGACCTGCTCCTGCGACTCAGCCGCTTTCGCCGCCAGCTTTACTTCCCGATGCGGCACCAGTTTTGCCGCCGAACTGAAGCGGTCAGCGCTCTCCTTCTCACGAGCGGTCCAGCGCCCCTGCTCCACGCAGAACGACGGCAGCGGCACCCGCCCCGATTTTGCCTGGATTATTATATCGAAACGCAAAACCCGGTCCTGCTTGCCCCCTTTGACTATCATTCCCGATTGAATATAGACAGGGTAAGCGGAAAAGTTCTCTATCGCCAGTTCCCCCACCTGACCGGTTTCAAAGACTGTCACATACCCTTTCTCCAGCGCCTCATTGAGAGTGAGCAGGTTGCTGACATCGGCTTCCAGGTCGCTGTGGGCGATAAAAATGGTCAGATTCTGGAACTGATAGGGACCGGAGAGACGGTAGTCGCTTGCCCCGTACGCCAGGCCGGAAATCATGACCCCGGCTAACAACATTGTCATCCATCGCTTGCATGAGTGGAACATAACCCACCTCCATTTCTGATGCCTCTGGTGGTTCGGTCCGGTTCTTCCCTTAAGGGAAGCGGAGCACCACCGATTAAGTTCATTGCCGTATTCTAAGGGTACTACCGCGGCGGGGACAATTTCTTCCCGGGGATCTGGAAATTTCCGGAAGTGACTGAAACTATTCTCTAATAGCAATTTCCTGAAAGTCGTATCAAATGCGACCCTGCCGGTCCGGGGCAGGCGCTTTGGGGACAGGTAATAGGCATATCATTATTCAAACTTCTAAAGAATCTGACTATCTGTGAGGCTGTGCTGTTATGGCGGCGGCAAGTCTGCCGGTATTCGTACGAACGAATCCGGTCAGTTTGAATAAGTCACTACCATGTGAGAGGTCAGAATTATGTCGTGTCGTTTTACGAACTTGTTGAGACCATCTGGGGCCGTTTCAGGCAAGGGACGGAGTCTGCTTCTTTTTACCGCGTTGGCGATAGTTGGATATTATGACTTGAGCAACGCGGTCACAGAAATGCCCGGGGGCAAGCGGTATGAAATCCGGCAACGAGCCTTCACCGTCAATCAGGGGCAGTGGCCCGATTCGGTGCTCTTCCGCTCCGATGCCGATGGCGCCGCGGTCTGGTTTACAACCAGCGGCATGATTTATCAGCTGTTCCGGGAAAAGTCGCCGGACAAAGCGCTCCCTGCAAAGCCGGCAGAACTGAAGCAAACGCCCGAAATTGAGTCCCGTCTGGTGAAGGCGTCATTCATCGGGGCGAACCGCCATCCGGTTGTAACCGGCGAGAGGCTTATCGATTACAAGTGCAATTATTTTCTGGGAAATGACACGAGCCGATGGCGAACCGATGTCCCCAATTACGAGTCGATAACTTACACCAATCTCTATGACGGTGTCAATCTGCGGTTCCACGGCGAAAACGGGAAGCTGGAGTATGATTTTATTATTACTCCTGGCGCAGATTTAAGCAGAATAGCCATCGCCTATGAAGGGGCGCGATATATTTCCCTGAACGCCGACGGCAACCTGATAATAGAAACAGATTGGGGCAGTTTTGTAGAGAAGGCGCCCTATATTTATCAGGAATCTGACGGCAAACGCGCCGAGGTCAGCGGGGCATTTGAGTTAAGAGGTCAGAACAGTTTCGGCTTCAAACTGTCCGGCAGTTATGATTCCTCCCGGAGACTGATTATTGACCCGGTGCTCAGTTTCAGCACCCTGCTCGGCGGTTCCGGAGATGACCTCTGCGCCGACATGAGAATCAATGCCTCGGGGGAAGCATTTATTTGCGGTATCACCAGCTCGGCCGATTTCCCTGTATTAAGCGGCTATGACAATACTTTCAATTCCAACGACGATATCTTCCTGACCAAATTCAACGCCTCGGGAAATAGTATAATCTTCAGCACCTTTTTGGGTGGTTCCAATGACGACCTCAGTAATGCCATGACATTGTTCGGAGATATCTTTATCTCCGGCCACACATTTTCCAATGATTTTCCAACTGTAAATCCGGTCGATGGGTCCCTGAATGGCGCAGCCGATGTTATCGTGGCAAGAATCGGCGCCGCCGGCAATACTCTCAGTTTCAGCACTTATCTGGGTGGAAATGGGGGAGAAGCGGCTAATGATATTGTGGTCCGATGCCAACCGCCCTGCCTCACTCCGACACTGCGCATCTGGATCGCCGGGCTCACGACATCTACTGATTTCCCGACCCTTAACTACTTTGACAATACCCTTTCGGGCGATGCTGATGCCTTCTTAACGTTATTGAGTCTGACTACCTTGTCGGGTTCAATCACCTACAGCACCTATTTTGGTGGAGATAGTTCCGATTACGCCACCGGATTAGTGGTTAAAGGAAACTCCCCCTATTATCCCTACATATGCGGGTCCACCTCTTCTCCCGATTTGCCCGCCGTCAACGCTCACGACAACACTCTCTCGGGGAGTACTGATGGTTTCATGGCCGGATTCGATATCGCCGGGAATGGCCAGCTTTTCCTGATGGTGAGCACTTTTATCGGCGGCGCCGAATTGAATGGAGTCGAAACAGCGAATTCGATGGCGCTGAACAGCAATGGCGATTTTATCATAGGGGGAATTGCAAGTTCGGCGGGATTGGCGACGGCCGGTGTCTTCGACAATAGTTACGGTGGCCTAATCGATGCTCTTGTTTCAGCCTACAGCGGAAGCAACTACTCGCTGCTTTTTCGAACTTATCTGGGCGGCACCGACCAGGATGTCCTCTATCCTTTCTCCAGTGGCTCCCGAAATATCGCGGTGGACAATCAGGACAACATTTATGTAATAGGCACCACGGAATCATCGGATTTCCCGGTTGTCGACCCTTTTGATGCCAGTCTCGGAGGCAACGGAGACAGTTTTGCCGCAAAAATTAGCCCCGACGGTTCCAATCTGCTGTTCTGTTCTTATCTGGGTGGCAGCGATTACGAATCATCCCATGCAATTGCTGTCGATACTTTCGGATGCCTTTATCTGTCCGGTATCACCGGCTCGGCTGATTTTCCGGTTTTCAATCCGTATGATGGAAGCCTGAGCGCCGTTGACAACTTTCTCACCAATATCTGTCTGCCGACCTTTATCTGCGGTGATGCCAACGGCAATGGCGCCGTCAATATCCTCGATGCCACCTTTATTATCGCTTATCTCTACAAGAATGGACCGGACCCGGAGCCGCTGGATGCCGCTGATGCCAATGGTAACGGTGTTGTGAATATTCTTGACGCCACTTATCTGATTGCGCATCTGTACAAAAACGGTCCGGCGCCGGTTTGCTGAAGAGGTTTGACAGGTCGAAACCTAAAAGGTTTCGACCTGGTTTTCAATCAGTCCAGAAATTCTGCCAAATTCCCAATGGCTTTCTTCGCGAGATATCCTGCGTCATCCCTTATGGACCTTTCACTATGACCATGGTATCTTTATGAGCAGTTGCGGCGGGTCCTGTTTCCTGTCTGCAGAGAATTGAGACCTGCCGCATCTTCCAAACGATTCATTCCCCTCCTCGCAAATTTTGCCGAGCGGCATTCTTCTGCCCCTTTCTGGTTGACCGGCTCTTCTCTTTTCCCTTATATTATCATCGTGGTAATCCCCACATCAGTCTGTTTTCTTAAGTAAGCCAATTCCGGCATTAAGACGACCAGCAGAGAGCGCTGTTCCCCACTACCTCGCCGCGGAACCGTCAACCCTTTTCAAGGAGGATTCCGCCTATGATCTGACTGTTTCTCTGAAACCTCATTTATCGTAGGCCGGCTTAACGTCGACCGACGAAATTGAGGTGGAAGATAAGATCGATTTTCGTCCTGCTGTTTCTTCAAAGACTGGCTATGAAAGGGGATCGGAAGAATCATAGCCGACGGCGTGGCAGGCTTCCCTATCATCCACCGCCGTTACCTCTAAACGAGTAGCAGCAGGACAAAAGACTGATAGACCAACCGTCAGGCATCAACCCATACTGATGGTTCGGTCAAAATCCACAATACCTGTCGATGCCCCGGCTTAACTGCAAGTCGGGGCTTTTTTTATCCCAATAGTTATGGGATTATTCCCATTCATTCCCGCGGTCGGAGAAGTTATCCACCCTTTCGCACGCCTGTTATTTCAAACAATTTTTCTCTTCAATTGTCTGCCCGACAATGACTTACACAAAACCCTAAAAAACCTCGCCGCTGCGGCATCCCCCTTGCAAAACTGATATGCCGGAATGAAGAAGGAACCTTGTTAAAGGCAGGCGATGAAATGAAAATCAAGTTTACGCTGACTATGGATGACCTCGAAGTCGATGGCAAGCAGATCGATACTCTGATCCTCGACTGGATCTCGGAGCTGGACAGCAACGAAGTGCTGGCTATCTCTCATCGCTGGATAACCTCGCAGAATTTCCTGACACAGCGGATGTCCGGCCTCACCCGGGTCGGCGAATCGTCGCTTACCATTGAACCGATGGAAGAATTCTAAGCGGGAGACGCGGTATGCTTGATTCACTCGGAAATATTACCAACCTCGGTATTGATACGACCGGATTCTGGACTGACGGCTATCGCTACATTTATGACCGCTTCGGCACAGTCGGTATTGTGGCGGCGGGCATCCTGCTGGTTGCTCTGGCTGTTCTTCTTATATCCAAGCTGGCAAAACTCTCCTTCAACGTCTTCCGCTTCGTAGTGTTGCCTTCTGTCGTGGTCGCTTTTGTCGTTTCCTATTTTCTTCCCTTTCCCTTTGACCGCGTTCTCCCAATCGCGGTGGCAATTTTCTCCGTGGTCCTGCTCATAAAAGGGTAGCCGCACTCGGGAGGGAGTTTTTCATTAATGAAACCTAAAGGCAACCGTCATAAAAATCCGGAACGAGTGGAACCGGAGCGCCAGCCGGTCTACTCCCCCTTTCAGGACGACTCCTCTTCCGATATCAATGATACCGCGCTTCTCGATGACGACAAGATGTTTATCGAGTGCCCCGGCGCCACCGTCTATGACCCGGTCTCACGGCAGATAATCGCCGGTGTTAAGTTTCATGATGAGCAGAATCCCGAAGCCGGTTACGAAATAATTTCGCATCCGGTCTTCGCGCCGGAACACCGCCGCAAAAGAATCATTAAGAAAGAACACCGCAATTCCATCCGACGCTGTCAGGCATGCCAGGATTTGACCGTCCGTCTGATGCGCCGGGAAGGACCCGATTTCTTTATCCCCAACCCCCGTTTTCCCCACAAAAAACAGCTGAAACCGGTTGAAAAAAACTGGTAATTTTCAAACTTTTTTGGCACCTCAAAAATTAATGTAACTTATTTGCAAATAATAAGTTATATATGAACTTTTCCCTTGCTTAGGCGTTTAATATATGGTATAATTAAGCCTCATGAAAAAGAACGCTAAAAAAGCCTCCAAACATAATTCTGCCCGACTGGGAAATCTCATCGATGGCATCTTATCACGCCTCGGTCTGGCGCACAAACTGGGGGGATGGCGCGTTGCCGCCAACTGGGATGAAATTGTCGGAGAATCGATTGCGAAAGCTTCCCACGCCGTGAAATTCGACAATGAGACTCTTCTGGTTTCG
>JBFMEF010000210.1 GCA_040753495.1 Candidatus Zixiibacteriota bacterium | reverse complement strand
GAAACCGTCATGCCCGCCGCCTGAAGATGAAGCATGAGTAAGCCCAATAACAATCATCTGATACAGCCAGGGACCGAGAAGCAGAAAGGTCACACCAACTATTACCAGGCTTTTGCCAAAAATATCCCGGAGAAATACTTTCCGCCGCCGAATTGCCAGGTAGAGATAGGCAAAGAAGATAAAATAGAGGCAGAAAATCATGAAGGTCCAGTCGCAGAGGGTATTGAGAAGAAAAAAGAGCGCCCCCAGCACGACATTCCCCAACGATTTCTCCCGCGCCGCCTTGATATAGTAAAGCACAAAGAAAGGGACAAATTGAATCGAACTGATATTAAGATGATGATATATCCGTTCGGCATGAGCCGGGTTGAAAGCAAAGATAAACCCGCCGATAATCGCCGCCCAGGAGTTGCCGGTCAGGTATCGAACCAGAAGGAACGCCCCCAATCCGGCTACCGGGAAGGTATGCAGCAGAAGCAGATTGTAGGTGGTGGTCAGTCCGAAAAGCGCCTGCAGAGGAAGCGACAAAAATTGGTTGTAAAAGGTCTGGGCATGATAATAAAGCGAAACTCCTTCCGGAAAACAGAGCATATTAGAAAAAGTCAGACTCACTTTTCCCTCGACCAGCGTTCGGTACCCCCACCAGAGATTATGGATGCTCAGCATATTATCTTCGGCAGGGCCAATAAGATAAGTCCCCAGATTCGGAAGGTAATGAAGATAATAGACAACCGTTATCGCCGTATAAATCCCCAGCGCCGCCAGCCAGTCAAAGCGAAATTGCCCGGGATTTATACCGCCATGAATCTCCGGCTGAGGTTTGCCATCTCTATCCTCGTCAAGCCTCCGCAATCGCCCGAAGAGGTACTTAAGCAGACGGTACACGGCAAAGAAAAACAGGAAAGTGGCAGTCGATTTCGGGATATAATGCCGCCAGATAAGATGGTCTATCCGCAAAAGCCCCAGCGGCTCGCCGGTCTCCTCGGAACAGGGAAACAACTGGAGCAAAATAGGCAGCGACCGCCCCTCGCAGATATCTTTGATAATCATCTGAATGCCGGGAAAATAGAGCACGGCAAATCCGCCGACAATCAGGCCGGTGAACAGCGCAACTTTCAGGAAAAGTCGAATTTCTGGACTGTTTCTGATGAAGAACTCTCCCTCTTTAAATATATTCTTGCTTATAACTGCCGCTCCAATATCCACCGAAGGAACATTTAAGTCAAGGAGGGAGTTGGATGGAATCTGCCGCTATGGAGAGTGATTCTGTCTGCCTTTTGAGGTTTTGGTCGCCACCGCCCACTCTCAATTTTCCCTTTACTTCACCCGATAATTCCCTTAAATTAACAGGCTTAAAAATTCGAGCCTTTTTGCCCTGTCGAAGGCAGGGTTTTTGTAACGGTCGTATATGAAATTTGAGCAGCCTAAAGACGATTTCTCCATCCCCGAGATGGAAAAAAGAATCCTGGAGTTCTGGGAGCGAGAGCAGATTTTCGAAAAGTCGCTTCTCGCCGCTCAGGAACGTCCCCAGTTCGTCTTTTATGAGGGACCTCCCACCGCCAATGGCCGCCCCGGAATTCATCACGTTATCTCGCGAACCATCAAAGACTTAGTCTGCCGCTATAAATCGATGCAGGGATTCCGGGTCGACCGCAAAGCCGGCTGGGACACGCATGGCTTGCCGGTCGAAATCGAGGTCGAAAAATCGCTCAATCTCGACACTAAAGCCAAAGTGCTCGAATACGGTATCGACAAATTCAACCAGAAATGCAAAGAATCGGTCTTCAAATACCTCGACGACTGGAACCAGATAACTCGCAAAATCGGCTATTGGCTCGATCTCTCCGATGCTTATATCACCCTGACTAACGATTATATCGAAACGGTCTGGTGGATACTGAAAAACTTCTACGACCGCGGACTTATCTACAAAGGATACAAAACTGTTTCCTTCTGTCCCCGCTGCGAAACCGCTCTTTCCAGCCACGAGGTGGCGCAAGGGTATGACGAAGTCCCCGACCCGTCGGTCTTTGTCCGGGTCAAAGCGGCTGATGACGATTTCTCTTATCTGGTCTGGACCACTACCCCCTGGACTCTCCCTTCCAATGCCGCCTTATGCATGCATCCCGATGCCGTCTATGCCCTGGTCGAATATAAGGGGGAAAAGCTGGTCATGGCAGAGGCGCTCCTGATGAAAGTCCTCGCCACCGATTTTGTCGTGCTGGAGACAAAAAAAGGGTCGGAATTTGCCGGAAGGAAGTATCTGCCGCTTTTCGATACCTTCAAAGATAAAGCCGACCAGGCTTTCTATGTAATAAACGGCGATTTTGTTACACTCGAAGATGGCACCGGCATTGTCCATATCGCTCCCGGGTACGGCGCCGACGACTATGAGATTGGCCAGAAGCATGGTCTGCCGGTTCTTCAGGCGGTCGCTGCCGATGGGCATTTTGTCCCCGGCTCCGGCAAATATGCCGGCAAGTTCATCAAGGATGCCGACCCGCTGATTATTGATGACCTAAAACGGGACGGAAGACTTCTCAAGAAAGAGACCTATATTCACAACTACCCCTTCTGCTGGCGGTGCGATTCCCCGCTCATATACATATCTCGCCAGTGCTGGTATATCAAGACTACCCAGTTCAAGGAGCAGTTGATTAAAAATTCCAGTATTACCAGGTGGTATCCGGATGAAATCCGGACCGGGCGGATGCTCGACTGGCTGGAAAATAACGTTGACTGGGCTCTCTCCCGCGAGCGTTTCTGGGGGACACCGCTGCCGCTCTGGATCTGCGACAACGAAAAGTGCGCCAATATAACCGCCGTCGGCTCTATCGAGCAGTTGCGGAAAGAGGGGCTCTCTGTTCCCGGCACTCTCGACCTGCATAAGCCGATGATAGATGATATAAAACTTCGCTGCGGCAAATGCGGCGGGACCATGACCCGGGTGCCGGAGGTTATCGATACCTGGTTCGATTCCGGCGCCATGCCGTTTGCCCAATGGCACTATCCTTTTGAGAATAAAGATTATATCGATAAAGGGATAAAATATCCCTGCGATTTTATCTCGGAAGCGGTCGACCAGACCCGCGGCTGGTTCTATTCCCTGCTGGCTATTTCGACCCTTCTCTTCGACAGACCCTCCTACAAGAATGTTATTGTAATTGAATTGATTCTGGACAAACTGGGTAAGAAGATGTCCAAGCATAAGGGGAATGTGGTTGACCCCTTTGAAGTCGTCGAGAAATACGGCGCCGACCCGCTGCGCTGGTATCTGCTGACCACCTCCAACCCCTGGGCGTCGAAACGATTTGATGAAGAAGCTCTCCTTGAGGTGTTGCGGAAATTCTTCGACACCCTCAAGAACAGTTACAGCTTCTTTGCCCTGTATACCAATATCGACAATATCGCTGAGAGGGCCGATCAGGAGGGGAAAACGGTGGAGCTGTTCTTAAGCCAGTTTGCCGGCGAACCGGAGAGAATCGACCGCTGGATTGAATCCCGGTTCAACTCATTGACCAAAAAAGTGACCGAGCGGCTGGATAATTACGACTTAACCCCGCCGGCGCGGATGATAACTGCCTTTGTCATCGATGACCTCTCCAACTGGTATATCCGGCTCAATCGTCGCCGCTTCTGGGGTCCGGGCAACGACCCCTCGAAAATGAGAGCCTTTTTGACCCTGTACCGGATGCTTCTCGGCACCGCCCGATTGGTCGCCCCCTACTCCCCTTTCACCGCCGAGTACCTCTGGCAGGAATTGGTCAGTCCCGGCAACGGAAAGAAATTGACCTCCGTCCATATGGCGGAGTTCCCCCGATATAACGACACCGCTATCGAGGCCGAACTGGAAGAATCAATGGCGCTGGCGCAGAAAGTTGTCTCGCTGGGACGGGCTGCCCGTAACCGCCGCAATCTCAAAGTTCGCCAGCCGCTTAACGGGATAAAGGTTCATCTGAGCGACTCCGGGCAGTTTAACCGACTGGAAGCGGAGCTTCCTGTCATTCTTGATGAATTGAATGTCAAAGCGGTCGAAGAGCTGAAATCGGTCTCTTCAGTTGTAAGTTACAAAGCCAAACTGAATTTCGCCGTCGCCGGAAAAAAATATGGCGGATTGGTCAAGGAACTTGGGCCGCTGGTGGCCGGTTTATCAAGTGACAAACTGGAGAGTTTCCTGGCTACCGGTGAGCTCCTCTTGAACGCCGGTGGTTCCGAGGTCAAACTGACCCCGGAAGAACTGGAAGTGCAGAAACTGGAAAAAGAAGGATTGGCTGTTGAAAGTGACGGCGGCGTTACCGTCGCGCTCGATACCGCCATTGATGATAATCTTCGCGATGAAGGCTTTGCCCGGGAAATGGTGAATAAAATCCAGAATATGAGAAAGTCTTCGGGGTTCGAAGTAACCGACCGTATCAGTGTACTGGTAAAAACGGAAGAGCCGCTGCTGTCGGCGGTGCGGAGATATAACGACTATATCTGTCAGGAAACGCTGGCGGATCAAATAAATTTGACCGATAATATGCCGAAAGACAACGGAGCCAAGGACTGGAATGTGAACGGCATCAACGCCGAAATCGCCGTTATCAGGAAATAGATTGGAGACCGGATGAAAAAGGAAGAACTGGAAAAGTACGAGAAGCTCCTGCTTAAGAAACGGGAAGAACTGATGGAAGAACTGAAGCTGCGGAAAACGCAGCTGGATGAAACCATCAAAGATGCCACCGGCGACCTTTCCAGCTACTCGTACCATATGGCAGACCAGGGGACTGATGCCATGGAGCGGGAAAAAGCGTTCCACTTCGCATCAAAATCCGGACGGCTGCTGTATCATATTGATGAGGCTTTGCGCCGGCTGCGCAAGGGAGAATACGGCAACTGCCAGAGCTGCGGCAAGCCGATTCAGAAAGCCCGCCTCGAGGCCGTCCCGCATGCCCGGCTCTGTATCGAGTGCAAGGAAAAGGAAGAGGAGGCTAAATCTGGTCGGTGATTATCTGCGGCGCCTGGCTTTCCCCTTTACCCTGCTCGCCGTTATTGTCATCGCTGACCAGTTAAGCAAACTCTGGGTCCTTGCTAATCTCGAGCCGGGTGAAATATACCCGGTCTTCGGCAGTTTTTTCCAGCTGCGACTAATCTATAATATCGGCGGGGCAATGGGAACCGCTCTCGGAAGCGGCACTTTTTATCTAATTTCCTCGCTCATTATTCTCATCGCGGTCTTCTATCTGATTATCACCAACAAAGATAATCTCTGGACAAAATACTCCCTGACCCTCATAGCCGCCGGAGCCATCGGAAATATTATCGACCGCCTCCGCATCGGAATGGTGGTCGATTTCCTTGATGTCGATATTCCTGATATTGATTTCCTTGGCTTTCGTCTGGAGCGCTGGTGGACTTTCAATATCGCCGATTCAGCTATCTCAATCGGAATGATTATCCTAATGCTCTTTATCATTTTCCGACCGCAAAAAAAACCGGAAACCGCCCCACCGTCTTCCATTTCAGTCTCAGACAGTTAGCGTATTATCCGAATTCTTTATCGTAATCTCCGACCTTCTTTTCCGCTGATTTCCTAAGAATTTTTCTTCTGCCCGTAGTATTTTGTGGAACAGGGTGTATATTGGAAAGTTATATTCATTAAATGAATGGATGTTGCGAGGTTAAGTATGATTGATAAATCCGACGTGATGAAAATACTGGCTCAGGTCGATGACCCGGAGTTGCGCAAACCGCTGACCGACCTGGATATGGTCAAGTTCGTTGATATCAACGGCTCCGCGGTGAAAATCGGGATTTCTTTAACCATTCCCGGCTGCCCCCTCAAGAAGAAAATCAATGACGATGTCGTCAGAATGGTGGGGGAACTTCCCGGGGTGAAGACGGTGGACGTTGAATTTGGCGTGATGACTGATGAGCAGCGGAAAAATCTGGCGGTCAGGCTGTACGGGAAAGACCACAAACAAGCCGCCGGCGCCGATGGCAAACATCCGGTAACAGCCG
This sequence comes from Candidatus Zixiibacteriota bacterium, assembly GCA_040753495.1. Classification (NCBI taxonomy): domain Bacteria; kingdom Pseudomonadati; phylum Candidatus Zixiibacteriota; species Candidatus Zixiibacteriota bacterium. The sequence continues at coordinate 12,514 of JBFMEF010000210.1, read as the reverse complement.
GCGATTTTGCCGACCGGGTAATCGCCGTTGCCTCCGGCAAAGGAGGCGTGGGGAAATCGACTGTAACTGCCAACCTCGCCGCGGCGCTGAGCAAGCTCGGTTATAAGGTCGGGATTATTGACGCCGACATTTACGGCTTCTCCATACCGCGGATTATCGGCGTTCACGGGCAGCCGACTCTTATCGATGAACATATTGTGCCGCTTCGAAAAGAAAATATGCAGATTATCTCCATGGGGTTCTTTGTCTCTGAAGATGCCCCGGTCATCTGGCGCGGACCGCTGCTGCATAAAGCGATCAATCAGTTCCTGGCTGATGTCCTCTGGGATAAATCGCATTTTCTTCTTCTCGACCTGCCACCCGGCACTGGCGATGTAACTCTCACTATAGCGCAATCACTGCCTAATGCCGAACTGTTGGTGGTCACGACACCTCAACCGGTGGCATCGCATACTGCCGGAAGAGTTGCCAGATTGGCAGAAAAAACTAAACTGCATGTCCTCGGTGTGGTCGAGAATATGTCTTATTATGAAGTAGATGGAAGGAGAGAATATATCTTCGGCAAGGATGGCGGCAAAGTACTTGCTTCGGAGTTGAAAGTGCCGTTCCTCGGAGAGATTCCAATTAAGCAGGAGATAAGAGAAGCGGCTGACGAGGGCCATCCTCTCGCTTATACTGATAATGCAATTCTGGCGAATTACTTTCTGAAAATCGCGGAGAAGATTGCCCGACCCGGCGAGTGAAATGCACTTACTCTGTACTTATTGCCACAATATGCCTTACAACTTTTGAAAATTTATTTTCGACAGCGGAAATCGGGTGGGTATTTTTGTCGATGCGAATTGACCGGCATAATTATCAATCGGATAATGAGTTCTCTTCTCCCTAATATTTAATTTTCCCCCTCTTGACGCCACACGATTCTATGCTTTAATTCTCCCTGTCAAAAGGCAACAACAGAGACATTGTTAATTGGGTGTGGAAAACCATTGACCGTGGGGATGCCGACAATTATGCTACAACAACTTAGTTGTTCTGACAGCAATAATTCCTGTGAATTACTTTGTTGAATTTCCGTAGTCATAATTAACCACATAAAATCGTAAAAGGCGCAGTCCGCCTTCGGGCGGATGTCCCGGAAGTTTATTTTTGTAAGGATGGAACCTAAAAAGCTTCTTTTGCCCGCGACCGTGCGGGATTTTAGATCGGGGGAAAAATGTCGTCATCTGGTAAGAGTATTAACTGCAAGCTGTGGGAAGATTGCCTCAACTATATCTCCCTGCGAGCCAAAAAATCTTCATTTCAAACCTGGTTTAAGCCTACGCGAGGTGAACTGAACGGCGACGGTGAGCTGAAAATATTTGTCCCCAACCAGTTCATCGCCGATTGGCTGATGGACCGTTACCACGAGCTCATTTCTGACGCTATTAAAGAAGTGCATGGCTCGCCGCTTCTCTTTCAACTCCTGGTAATGGATTCGCAGGAAGCCAAAGCGCAGACCGAAATCGAATTCCATCGCCGCCCCTTGACTCTCGTCAAGCCGAGCGGCAACGGCTACGGACTGAACGAGCGATATCGCTTTGAGTCATTCGTGGTCGGCAATTTCAATCAATTTGCCCATGCCGCCGCTGTCGCCGTCGCCGAAGCCCCAGGCAAAACCAAGTACAACCCTTTGTTCATTTACGGCGGCACCGGCCTGGGGAAAACGCACCTGATTCAAGCCATCGGTAACTATATCTACGAAAACTCCCCCAATAAGCGGGTCATTTATGCCACCTCCGAGCGGTTCACGTCAGATTTTATCAGCGCTCTATCCAACGGCACCGTCACCGGGTTTACCACCCAGTATCGGAGCGCTGATGTTCTTCTGGTCGATGATATCCAGTTCTTCTCCGGCAAGGAGTCAACTCAGGAGCAGTTTTTCCATACATTCAACGACCTGGATCAGCTTGGCAAGCAGATAGTTCTAACCTCCGACCGTCACCCCAAAGATACCAAAGGGCTGGAAGAGCGTCTTCTTTCCCGTTTCTCCTCCGGACTGGTGGCGGACCTTCAGCCGCCCGACCTGGAGACGAGAATGGCAATCTTGCGCCGCCGGACGGAGCAGGAGGGGATAAAACTGCCGGAAGATGTCCTTTTCTTCATAGCCGATAACGTCACCTCCAATATACGGGAACTGGAGGGATGCCTGACTCGCCTCTCGGCGTACGCATCACTGGAAAAATCGGCTATTGACCTTGACTTCGCCGTGCGGATTCTGGGAAAGGAGATAATCAGGCCCAAACGGGAATTGACAATTACCGAAATCAAGAAGAGAACTTCGGACTTTTTCCATATTGACCCATCTATGATGACCGCCAAGAAGAAGACAGCCGATGTAGCGCTTGCCCGTCAGGTGGCAATGTACCTTTCGCGCAAGCATACCGCCAGCTCCCTCAAAGGAATCGGCGAATCTTTCGGGGGGCGCGACCATTCCACCGTCATTCATGCCTGCGCTCTCGTCGAGAAAAGAATCGCTTCCGAGCCGGAATTTCGCGAAAAGATACGCCACCTGAGTTCTCTTCTTTTAAATTGACGAACTGTAGAAAAGATGTTCTTAGGGTTGTTGGCAAAAGGTATAAAACGGAACGATGTGGATGAGCCATAAGGAAGAAAACTCTTGTTGACATTTTATCCCCGCTCCGATTATTCTTAGAAGCGCTGATTAAGATTGTCTGAGATAACCATATAGGGAAGAAATTATACAGTTTTTACGGTACAACTCACATTTGAACAGGAACTATTATTACTCCTATCTAAATATTAAAGGGTAAGTAATTATAAAGAGTTGTGGAAAGCAGCTCCGGAGGCACTGGGTAATGAAATTTAATATCTCCAAGTCACGATTCAGCGGATATCTTCAATCGGTTTTACAGGTAGTTCCGACCAAATCAACCATGCCGATTCTCTCTAATATTCTTATCGAGGCGCTTGAAGACAAACTAAAAATATCGGCAACCGATCTGGAAGTGTCTATTACCGCTACTTTTGATTGCGCTGTGACCAAAAAAGGACTGGCGGTCCTTCCGGCAAAATATATCTCCGATATTGTCAAGGAGCTTCCTGAAACCGAAATTTCGATTGAAGGAACTCCCAGCCGGGTAGAACTGAAAGTCCCCAACGGCTCCTATAAGATTGGCTGCTTTCCGGTCGATGATTTTCCCAAACTGCCGCTGGTAAATCCCAAGAAACAGATTAATATTGAAGCGGGCGACCTGGTCACCATGATAAAAAAGACAACTTTTGCCTGCTCGACCGATGAAACCCGCCCGGCTTTGAACGGCGTCCTCTGGTCCACTAAGGGAGATATGATGAGTATGGTGGCGACCGATGGCCATCGGCTGGCAAAAGTTTCCATCGAGAATAAGAAACTTAAAGGGATGTCGGATGATATTATAATTCCCCCGAAAGTTCTCAATATTATTCCTAAGTTTGTCAGTGAATCCGATGGCGATATTGGCATTATTTTTGGAGAGAATAATATCATCTTCAACCTCAATGACGTCGTTTTAAGTTCCCGTCTCATCGAAGGACCCTACCCCAATTATGAGCAGGTGATTCCGGCCGACAACGACAAAAAACTTACCATAAACAAGGATGAACTTGCCGGCGCGGTCAGACGAGTCTCGATTTTATCCAGCACCCTGACCCATCAAGTCAAGTTTGCCGTCAAGGGAAGCAGCCTTTCGATATCGACCACCAATGCTGAAGTCGGCGGCGATGCCCGCGAGACTATCTCCTGCGATTATACCGGCGACCCCATTGAACTGGGATACAATGCCATTTATATAGGCGACATCCTGGGGAAGATTGACGGAGAAGAGGTCATTTTCGAGCTATCGACACCAGTTGCCGCCGGGGTTGTCTATTCGCCGGCCGTCCCCAAGGATAATTTCCTCTGTCTGGTGATGCCGCTGCGGCTGGCCGATTAAGGGACAAACTGAAAAGTTAGCGCAGAAGCCCCTGCCTTGAGCCGGGGCTTTTTTACAGATGCAGGTCAAAGCCATCAAGTTAATCTCTTTCCGTAATTTCAAATCAGCCGAGGCGGAATTTGGCTCGGGAGTAAATATCTTCTATGGCAAGAACGGCTCCGGCAAAAGCAACCTTCTGGAAGCGCTATTCGTCCTGCTTTTGGCGCGCTCCCCGCGCGGCGCCAAAGATGCCGTTATGCTTAAAGAGGGGGCCGACGTCTTCCGCCTCGAAGGGACCGTGACATCTGCCGGGCGCGACTACCAGGTCGCGGTGGCTTATCTGAACGGCGGACGAAAGAAAATCACTCTAAACAGAAGCAGCGTCCGCGCTGCCGAACTATACGAGCATTTTGCTGTGGTCTCCGCCGCCCCCGATGACTCCGAGATTCTATCGGGCGCCCCCTCCCGACGGCGCGATTTTATCAATATCTATCTCTCTCAGGCGTCGCTCAAATATCTCGCGCTCCTAATCGACTACCAGAAGACCCTCGAGCAAAAGCGCTCCTTCCTGCGGCAGAAATCACTTAATACGGAAACTCCTTACGATGACCTGCTGGTCCGCTACGGTTCCGAGATGATGCTCGAGCGGCATCACTTTATCCAGACGCTCAATGTGACGGCGGGGCGTCATTATGAAAGGATATCCGACGGTCAGAAACTGCAGATGCTCTATTCCCCGTCGGTGCCGTTGCCGGATGACTCCCTAACTCCGGAGAAGATAGCCTTATCCTTTCATAGCCGTCTGGATAAGTACCGCGAGCGGGAGCGGATTCTGGAGACCTCCCTGGTCGGACCCCATCGGGATGAGATTGAGTTTTCCATAAACGGTTATCCGGCGCGCACCCATAGTTCGCAGGGAGAACTGCGCACGGCGGCAATTTCGCTGAAGCTGGCTGTTTTTGAATATCTCAAGAAATATCGTCAGGAACCGCCGCTGCTGCTACTCGATGAAATCTTTGCTGAGCTTGATTCCGGTCGCCGCGACCGCCTGATTGACTCTTTCGGGCAGTTCGGACAACTGTTCTTAACCACGGCGGCTGATATTCCCGACCGGCTGGCAAGCCAGGCGCAAAAATTCCATCTTGAAAAGGGAGTTGTCATTCCGGAGTAACGACACTATCATTCCACCATGTCCGCCCTGAAAATAAAAAATCTCCACAAAAAATTCGGCGAGAAACCGATTATCGAAGATATCTCTATTGAGACCACCGACGGCGAACTGCTGGTAATTCTGGGACCTTCCGGCTGCGGCAAATCGACCATTCTCCGGCTGATTTGCGGGCTGGAAACGCCCGACTCCGGCGAAATCTATATCGGAGAACGTCGGGTTGATTCCCTGCCGCCGCAGAAACGGAATGTCGCCCTGGTCTTTCAGAATTATGCCTTGTATCCCCATATGACCGTGGCAAAAAATCTCGCCTTCCCCCTTAAAATCGCGGGGACGCCAAAAGCGGAAATCGACCGGAGGGTAAAAGAAACCGCCGAACTGCTTGGCTTAGGGGACCGTCTGAATTCCCGGCCGGCAGAACTCTCCGGCGGGCAGCGTCAGCGCGTGGCGTTGGGACGGGCGATTATCCGCCAACCGGACCTGTATCTTCTCGATGAGCCTCTTTCCAATCTTGACGCCGACCTGCGCTCGCGGATGCGCCGCGAACTGGTGGAGCTGCAGAAAAGTCTTGGAACCACCACGGTTTATGTCACCCACGACCAGACCGAAGCCCTCACCATGGCCGACCGTCTGGCGGTTATCTTCTCCGGAAAAATCCGCCAGGTCGGCGCGCCCGAAGAGATTTACAAGCGCCCCGTCGATACCGAGGTGGCGTCATTTCTTGGCTCTCCCAAAATCAATCTTATCGCTGGCGTCATTGACAACGGAGTGATAAAGCCGTTCGGTTTCCCGGCTTCTTCAATTGATAATCATTACAAGGAGCCGACCGTGACAATCGGCGTACGCCCCGAGGATATTCTCTTCTCCGAGAACGCTCCTTTTGAAGCGATTGTCCGAAGCACCGAATATCTCGGCGATCGGCTGGTGGTTGTTCTGGAGTTTGCCGGTATTGAGCTGACCGCCACCGCTTCCTCCGGTCAATTCGGTGTCGGCGACCATCTCCGTTTCTCAATCAATCCCGCCCCGCTGTTATTCTTCCACCCGGCGACAGGAGCAATGGTTGGTGCATAGATTTCCTCGGTCGCTCCTCTGTTCTATTTCATCACAATTTGGACTACCATAATTGGTCTGGCATCAGAGCGTGCCGAGCATTTCTCATAGATAAATCTTGGCGATGCCAATCGGATGAGTAGTTCTTAGGTGACTCGAATTAGCTTTGCTTTATCGTGCCGTCAATTATATTATCTGCAGTAGATTTCCAATTATAGGCATGGGAGGTACAATGCACAGGCATCAAGATTTCTTCCTAATTGTATCGAAACGCAGTCAAATTGTTGCCCTCTTCTCGGTCATTCTAACTGCATTCATCATTGTTATTTCATGTGGCGGAGATAGTGGGACCAGTTCAAAACCGGGACCAACTGGAACCACGGTTACCGATATTGATGGCAACAGTTATCGAACGGTTACAATCGGAACGCAGACCTGGATGGCGGAAAATCTCAAAGTAACGCGCTATCGTAATGGGGATGCTATCCCAGTAATATCCGACAGCTCCGGCTGGGAGAGTTTGACTAACGGCGCCTGCTGCACTTATGATAACAACACCAGCAATGTTGCCGTTTTCGGCAGGCTGTACAACCACTATGCTGTAGCTGATAGCAGGGGTATTGCTCCAGCCGGTTGGCATGTACCATCAGACACTGACTGGCAGATACTGACTGATTACCTTGGCGGCTATGTAATTGCCGGTGGAAAAATGAAAGACGCCAGCGATGCCTATTGGGAGAGCCCTAATGAAGGCGCCACCAATTCCAGCGGGTTTTCGGCTCTGCCCGCAGGGCAGCGCTTCAACGGGGTCTATCAACACCAGGGAACTGCCGCTTACTTCTGGTCCTTCATAGAGGAAAGCGGCATAAATGGAAGATATATCTTCATCCAATTTGATAATGCCGGAGCGCATGGCGATGATTACCCCAAACAATCCGGTTTCTCAATCCGCTGCGTAAAGGATTGAACCGGGACAACGAACCAGAGCCCCTGTCCGATGTCCTTACAAATTGGAAATTGTAGGACAGGGAGTAGCTATGTTTGCACCGGCAAATCCGATGCTTGCGTCTTCGGTTTCGCTAACAACTGCTCCAAAAAGGAGAAAAGCGAAAAACAGGTCCAGTAAAGCACCAGCCCGGCCGACGCTCGATAGAAAATAAATCCCATCATAAGCGGCATCAGATAGATAAGAATCTTATTCTTCGGGTCGGTCATGGTCATTTTCTGCTGCACGAACATCAGCACCATCATCAAAATGACCATAATGATATACGGGTCAGTCAGCGACAGCGCCCCGCGCGAGAGGTCATCCCACCATAAAATGAACGGCGCCTGGCGCAGCAGGATAGTCGCGCTGAAAACGGAATAGAGGGCGATGAAGAGCGGCAGTTGCGGAAGATACGGCAGGCAACCCGAGAAAGGATTGACCCCCGCCTCTTTATATAGTTTCATCATCTCCCGATTGAGCGCCTGCGGGTTGTTCTTATGCTTCTTCTGGAGTTCCTGCATTTTCGGCTGAAGTTCCTTCATTGCCATCATCGACTTGACTGTCTTCTTCGAAAGAGGCCAGGTCAAGACTTTCACAAACAGCGAAAAAATGATAATGACAAAGCCGTAATTAGGGATGAAATCGTACATCCGCGGCAGAAGCCACATAATCGGTATCGCAAAAATCTTGATAATCCACCCGACAAAGGGGGTGGTGCCGATATCGATAATATCAGCGACACTGTTGTCCAGCCCCCGCAGAAGTTCATAGTCAATCGGTCCGGCGAAGACTGTAAGGCTGTCGCGAATCTGCTCCCCGGGCTGAATATCCATCATCAAGCCGACTGTGACACGGCGCGCCTGCACCGCTTCACGGGCTGTCTGAAGCGACTCCTTGACCCCGGTCGATTTGGCGCCCGAAGCCTCCCGCGAGCGCGGAATCAATATCGCCGTGAAATATTTGCTGCGCGAGGCTATCCAATTCGTGACGCCGTCATTGCTGATACTGTACTTATTATCGGTGTAATCGTCATATTTGACCCGGTCGGTTCCCATGAACGACATCGCCCAGGTCGAATTATAATCATCCATTGCCGAGATTTCGGTCGGAGCCAGATGATTATTCCATTCGATGGAATAGCGCCGCTCAAAACCGAGCGCCGAGCGGGAATTGAATTCTATTATAAGGTCGTATGAATAGCGGTCCGGATAAAAGCGGTATTTTTTGGAAATGGAGCCGCCGTTTTCATTGGCAAAGGTGTAGAGCAATTCAAAAGGGGAACCGCTGACGTCATATTTCCCCTTCTGATGTGAGCAGCTGTAAACCAGGGAGTTGGCGTCATAGGCGCCGCCGCTGAAAAGGAACTGCGGGGTTGCCTGACGGCAGTCAGGCAACATTTCCACCAGTCCGGTATCGAGCCCCGATTCGCCGGAGCCGCGACTGGGATACTTATAATTCTTCAATTTAAGCGAGACCGGTCCGCCGCCATAGTTGGTCAGGGTGATAAGCCAGAGGTCGGTTTCGATAATAATGGAATCTTGCGGAGGAAGCGGCTCATCCGCCTTTTGCGCAATAAATTTGGCTGTGGCTGTATCGGGAAGAGGGGCCGGAAGGACAACTGTGTCGCGCACCACTGTCTCCGGTTGCGCATAGACCGTGTCGACCTGTTTGGTAGGTGCCGGTCGGGAAGGCGCCGGCTTAATAAAACCGAGCCTGGTCATTATCGGCATCCAGAAAATGACCAGTGCCGCCAGCAGGATTATCAATATGACTGTCTTCTTATCCACAATATTCCCTCATCAGTTTAATCGGTGTCAGAACCCGGCACCGGGTCATAGCCGCCGTCATGCCAGGGATGGCAGCGGCAAATCCGTTTCGCCGCCAGCCAGACGCCTTGAAGCGCCCCATGTTTTTTCAGCGCCGTCTCGGCGTAACGCGAGCAGGTCGGATAGAAACGGCACTCCTGCCCAAGAAGCGGCGAAAGAGTATAGCGGTAAACCAGGATACCCAGAAGCAGGGGATAGGCGAATATGGAGACGCCGTTAATTTTCATTTTTCAGTGCCGTCGACAGAACCGCTTCCAGCTCGTCGGTTAATTTTTGATGTTCGATTGCGGCCCAGGCCGTCTTGAACTTGACAATCATGGCGCCGCTAAACTCGTTTTGCCGGACAAGGCGGCGCAGGTCCTCGCGGAGCCAGCGACGCAGACGGTTGCGGTCCACCGCCCGGGGAATAAGAGCCGTGGAAATATGAAATGAGGTCAGAAATCTTCCCCCGGCGACGGGAAAGCTCTTATCCAGATAGACGGTCAGGTTCGGGGAATGGAATTTCTTGCCGTTTTGTAGCAGAGTGCGAATCATTTTTCTGCTTTTGATACTCTGGCGCGGCAAGTTACTTTCTTTTTTTGGCTCTGACTGTCAGCCGTTTGCGCCCTTTGGCGCGACGGCGCGACAAGACCTTACGCCCATCGGCCGTCGACATCCGTTTCCGGAAACCGTGGTCGTTGAGTTTCTTCCTGTTGGAAGGCTGATATGTTCGTTTCATTTCAATAACCCTTTATCTTGTAACATCGAAACGGTAAATATACCGATAATTCGCCTATCGTCAAGGAAAAAGGGGAGAAACCGCCGCCCGCTTTCGCTCTCATCAGGGCAATATTGACCGGCCCTCAGATTCCGCCCGACCCCAATAACCGATTGACAGAGTCGGCATTTTGATTATAATGAAAATGCAGTAGATATCGCGGCTTCTCGCTCGTCAATTTGTATAAGATATAACGACGAACATTGAGAGGTGTAATATGACCCGCCATTTTTTCTTTTTCGGCATTGCTCTTACGCTCGTATTGCTCCTGTTGCCAGTCAATACCCTGGCTGTGGAGCGGCACCAGAGAGGCTATCGCACCGCAGGGACCGGATGGGAGCTGGGCGCCGGACTCGGATGGGCACATAACAGTTTTGATGAAATCAACGACTACTACCTTGACCGGGTTGCCATTCCCATCGGGATTTTCAATAAGAACCTTGATGACGGCTTCACCGGTTATATCGAACTGGGTTGCAAGGTCACTTCACAGGTAACTGTTTATCTGGGGTACAATTATCTGAAATCAGATATCGAGCGGTATGATGATTTCACCATCGGCGACTACTATGGCAACGAGGTTATCGCCCGCGCCAAAACCACTCTCAGAGGTTCTATCTCCGCTCCCTATCTCAAAATGAAGGTCAACCTGATGGCAAAAAAGCCGACTCTCTTTGTTACCTTCGGGGGCGCCCTTTGCTACGGCACCGCCGAGATACGAACCCGTTTTCCAGAAGATATAATTATAATCCCCGGGGAACCCGATAGATATACCGCCTCCGGAAATGGATTATTCGGGACAGTAGGCGTGGCGGTGCCGCTTTCCCGTCATATTGATTTTGTCTCTGAGTTGGGATACCGAGATTTCCGGACCGATGACCTCAAAGATGAAAACGAGCGGTACTGGCTGGTTGATGCCCCCAATCCAACGCGCATGAGCCTTAGCACAGAGGGGGTTTATTTTCATGGGGGACTTTCAATTGGGTTTTAGGGAATATTAGAATATTTCTCTTCGATGTAAGGCAAAATGATACGGGCAATAAAATTCATCGGGCTTATCGTCCTGGCATCTCTATTTTTATTGAACGGATGTGGTGACGAGCGAAAACTGCTCTACCCATATCGCGGCGCCGACTATTTTGCCGGCACCGATGTCGGCGGGGTGAAAGACACCGTTCTCGCTTTTAAAATCGGTACCGTCCGCGATGTCCTGCAGGGACAGCACACTCTTGTTCCCGTTACTAAAATCGCCGGCAAAGAACGAATATATTACCTTGATTTCACTATTGGATATGATTCCTATCCGCTCGCTTTCATGGGGGCAACCAGAGGTCCTCTTTACGACAGGCCCGGCGACTTTGAATGGGAGTACTTTGTCTATCGATATGGACCGCTTCCGGGATGTGATTCCAGATGTCCGACCGGGCAGATCCGGTTTGTCTGTATGGCAGACCAGAATGATGGTCCTCATCACCCCCTTGAACACCGAATCCCCGATAGCACCACTCTTTTCACTCTCGACTTTCTGGTTTCCAATGACCGGACTCTCGAATGTCAGTTTATCCCCATTAATTTCTTTTGGATAGATTGCAGCGACAATCAAGTGGTCTATCGGGACGACACCCTGGAAATATATGACCCCTATCAATACGGCATCTCCCGCTATGTATGGGATCCATTCGAGAGAAGAGTTGAATTTAATAACCCTTTCCCTTCTTACACCGGCGCCAATAGCGCCTGCGATTCAAGCGATGAGCAACAACCGGTTAGACGATATGTCGATTTCCACAATGGCGGCGTTCAAATCATCTGCGCCGATTCGATAGACACCCGCGGCGACATTAATCTTAATGGCTTGCCATTCGAAATTGGTGATGCCGTTGCCTTCAGTATTTATTTCGTCGTCGGTCAGGTCGGCGCTTTCACCATAAATATTGACGGACCAACCGCCGCCACTGATATTAATGGCAACGGAATTCCCCTGGAGTTAGCCGATTTTGTCTATCTCGTGCGAATCATTGTGGGGGATGCCATACCGGTACCATCGTCGATTTACGAACCGCTTTTCGTTGCCGTTGACAGCGGCATAATTTCTATTTCTGCTCCCCATCCAGTCGGCGCTCTCCATGTCGTTCTCGAGGGCATAATTGATGTATCTCTCACATCGAATTCCCAGGACTTGGAGATTGAGTCTGGATATGTCAATTCTCAGACCAGGGTGTTACTTTATTCCTTCGGTCACGATGTCATCCCTAATGGCGAGATTCTGCAGGCTGATTCCGAGATTAGATTGGTCGATATTGAGGCCGCCTCGTACTATGGCGGCGAGTTCAAGAACATTGTCATCGGAAAGCCGGAGGATACTTTAAATAGCGACTCGCTGCTCCTCTTCGCCAACCCCAATCCGTTCTTGGATTCCACCATCATCGCTTTCACACCTTCCGATTCCTCGGGATGGCGTCTTCAAATCTACGCTACCTCCGGCCTCAAGGTCTGGGAGTATGACAGTCCCTCCGGTACCTATACCGCCCACACTGTCTGGAAACCAAAAAATCTTCCTGCCGGAATCTACCACGCCCGCATCACTTCCGGCTCCAAATCGGGCCGCCTGACCCTTATCTACAAGCCGGAATGAGAAAATTATTCTTTGTAGGTCAAGACTGAGCTTCCCCCGAAAGAGTGGACACTGAAATAAGGTCTGATGTATATTTGATTTTAAGGAGGTGTTCACGATGTTGGAGAAGCGTCGTCAGTATGACGGGGATTTTAAGGTTT
>JBFMEF010000209.1 GCA_040753495.1 Candidatus Zixiibacteriota bacterium | reverse complement strand
TATCTATCTTCTGGGTTCTGATTTGAAAATTATCGGCGAAGCGCCGTGCGTCACTTTCAGACTCCCGCAGCGAGCGAGAATAGGGAAGAATAAGCCCCAGCACCTTTTGATGTCCCACCGCTCTAATGGCGATGGCGGCAGAGAGTGAAGAATCAATGCCGCCGGACAGACCGATGATATATCCGGAAAGACCGGAGCGGTTCAGTTTCTCCGAAAGAAATTTCTCGAGCGTTGCCGCCGTTTCAGGTTCGTTAATATGAAGTTCCATACAATATTCTACCCATGAATTGACAGATAATAATACTAAGGTGTCGCTGTTTCAAGTGAAAATATCGCGGTGTGGTAGTTATTGACAGAGAGAAACCGTGCGGTTATATTAATATACTGCAATCTATTACATTTTCAGGAAAGGTATAATATGGCAGGCGTGAACAAAGTGATTCTTATCGGTAATCTGGGAAAGGACCCGGACTTGCGTTATACGCCGGCAGGACAGCCGGTAGCCACTTTTTCCTTGGCAACATCGGAAAAATGGCGCGATAAGGACGGAGTGATGCAGGACCGGACAGAATGGCATAATATAGTTGTTTGGGGCAAGCCGGCCGAAATGGCAAAAGAGTATCTCTCCAAGGGGAGGCAGGTTTATGTCGAGGGACGGATTCAGACCCGGAACTGGGATGACAAAGAAGGCAACAAGAGATATACGACAGAAATTGTGGCGCAGCGGATTCAATTCCTGGGAAGCAAAGGTAGCGCCGAAAAAGAAGGGATGACGACCGGGGCATCCGCGGGCGCTCCGCCGGTGAATGATATTGGCGCCGAAGATGATGACCTTCCGTTTTAGTTGAAATAAATCAGGCTTTTGACACCATATAGGGACTATGGCAGGCAGCAAAATTAGCGGCACGCTCAAAATGGCAGTCGGGATATCCGTACTTCTGATTGCAATAATACCGCTCGGGATAATTTTCGCGCCCGGTTTTGGGGCGGTGGGGGTAGTAATCTGGCTCTCCGCAGTGGCAGCTGCAGTTTTTACAATCGTTAGATATCACTCCCAGTGTACTTCATATAAATGCCCCTCCTGCGGAATAACATTCAAGATTTCAATACTGGCGGATTTCTTCAGCCCGCATACTCCGGAAAAGAAGAAAGTCCGGTGTCCCGCGTGTGGAATAAAAGACTGGTGTGAAGTCGCCGATTAAGCAGGGACTGAAAGCCGGTCGATATCTTTCAGACTCAGATTTTATCTTCGAGGTCGCGGACTCGTTTGAAAAGTTCCGGCAGCCGCGAAAGGCAGGCTTCAATCCTCTTGGTATGCATCGCTTCGCGCGCCGGGTAACCGAAATAGATTTTGCCGGCGGGGATATCTTTATGAACCCCGGACTGGGCGCCAACAGTAGCGCCATCGCCTATTTCAATATGCCCCACCAATCCGACCTGTCCGGCTAGAATTACCCCTTTTCCTAACCTGGTCGAACCGGAGATTCCCACCTGGGCGACAATTATGCTGTAATCTCCAATCTGCACGTTATGGGCAATCTGTACCAGATTATCAATCTTGACCCCATTGCCTATCCTGGTGGCGCCGAGAGCGCCCCGGTCAATGCCACAATTGGCGCCAATCTCGACCTCGTTGCCAATTTCAACCCAGCCGACCTGTTTGACTTTTTTAATGCCGCCGGGATAACGCGCAAAACCGAAGCCATCGGAACCAATGACAGTGCCGCTATGAATAATGACGTGGTCGCCAATACGGGTATCATCAAGGATAGAGACATTGGGATAGATTTTGCAGTGAGAGCCGATAGCGACATTCTTGCCGATAAAGACTGATGGCATGATGACTGTATCGCCCCCAATAGAGCTCTGGTCACCCACTATGGCAAAAGCGCCGACAGAGCAATCATTCCCGAGGATGGCAGTAGGAGCCAGATGCGCCAAAGGAGAGATGCCGGAGCGGTAGTAATCATCATCGGGGTAGAGAAGGTCGAGAATGATGGCAAAGGCATAGTAGGGGTTGGGATGTCGAATAGAAGCGGTGCGGTCGTAAGTTATATCTGGATGCAGAACGACCGCCGATGCGGCGGTCGTTTTCAAAAACGGTTCATATTTGCTGTTTGCCAGAAAAGTAATTTGCCCCGGTCGGGCGGAATCGATAGGAGCGGCGGCATTTATTTCCGTATCGGGATTACCGCGCAGTTCGCCTTCGACCAGTTCCGCCAGTTCTTTAAGCTTGAAGCTCAAATCGCAAGACCCTCTCACTCCTCTTCAAGAATCTGGAGGACTTTATCGGTCACATCATAGTCTTTCTTGGCATAGGCAAGGCCTGCGGAGTTGTAAATAAAGTCGTAGTTTCCTTCAGTCGCCACCCGCTCAATGGCAGCGTTTATTTTCTCCAGCAGGGGGCGGACCAGTTCGTTATTCTTGCGTTCGGCTGTGCCGGCAGGACCAAAAATCTCCTTGGTGTAGGCATCAAGGGCGCTTCGTTTAGCCTCGATCTGGGCTTCCCGCTCTTTCTTCTTCTCCGCCGACAGAATCAGTTTCTGTTTTTCGTACTCCACCACCATATCTTCCAGCTCTTTTTGCATTTTCTTGGCTTCATCGTCCCAAGCTTTATATTCGGTATTGAACTCTTCCTGCGCCTTCACCCAGGCTTTGTATTCGGCAAAAATCTTGTCGGAATCGACATAACCATATTTTCCAACCTGTGCCGATACGGCTGATGCCAGAAGAAAGCTACCCGCCAGGGCGGCGATGATAATTGCAAAAGCCTTTTTACTCCGCATGAAAACTCTCCTTTTATATTATCTAATTGTTGTCCCAACTTGAAAATGGGGTTTCCATCCCCGCGTTTGACCTCGTCGGTCATCAAGGGGATACCCGAAATCGAATCCTATGGTGCCGATACCGGGAACGCTGAGGCGGAATCCGATACCGACTCCGGCATAGAGGTCATCCATACGAATCTGGCCCGATTTCAACCAGGAATTGCCAATATCGTAAAATGCGAGAAGGTACAACTGATTCTCAATTATCGGAAATTGCAATTCCAGATTTCCAACCAGCAGATACTTGCCGCGCACATTGGCGGTATAGACTCTTCTGGTAGTTGTGGTTGAGTCCAGTACCGCCGTCGTATCGTCTACATATGTCAGCCAATTATATTCAGTAGTGGAAACCGCGCCGGTGTCAGGAGTGAGAGAGCCATCATCATACCCGCGTACGGTGCCGAGATAGCCGACCCCGCCGGGACTGAAACGGTCGAACTCGAGTATTTTTTCATCACCGCCCGGGGCATGAATGGCGCCGAATGTAACCTTTCCCGCCAAAGCCAGTTTCCCGAAAACTGGAATAAATTTGGCGCCGGAGAAAAGATGCTTCTGATATTCCCAGTAGCCGCCGAGAGCCTTGCCGGTATTCTCAAAAGAATAAGAGAGAATGGACCCGGACGTGGCGAATTCGGGCAGGTTGCGACTGTCGCGCTCTAAGGTCAGCTGAATACTGGATGCATTGAACCAGTCTTCGCCGTAGTCCAGAAGGGAGCCGGGAATAATATCTCCAAATGAAGCGGTTGTATCATAAGGAACCGTTCCACCCGGCAAGAAATAATAATTAATCCGGAGTTTCCGGTAATTGTTGGCGTAACCATCGCTGAAATCATAATAGCGGTCGCCTTCAAAACGATAGCGGGCATAGGCGCGGAAATAGTTGTCGGGCCAGCGGAGACGACGTCCTATCCGCAGGGAGCCACCGCGACGTCCCTCGGTATAATCTTCGTACCAGCGGCGGTTGGTGTAATAAAGGTCGGCTCCCAATTGAGTCGGGGTGGAGAATAACCACGGTTCGGTAAATGATATAGAGTAGGAGTTAACGCGACTTCCTATATCAATGTTGAAATTAAGATTTTGGCCCATGCCGCGGAAATTTGGGATGCCGAGCCCGAAGGTGCCGACAAATTTATCCTGGGCGGAATATCCGGCTCCGGCTGAAATCTGTCCGGTCGGTTTCTCCTCAACTTTCATGATGACGTCGACATCGCCGGTTGCCAACGGCTGTATATCCGGTTCGACCTTGGCAAAGTAATTGAGCTGCATAATATCGCGGATGGAGCGCATCATCAGGGAGCGACGGTATATCTGTCCCGGACGCATTTTCATTTCGCGGCGAATGACTTTCTCTTTGGTCTTATTATTACCGATGATTTTAACCAGATTCACTTCCGAGGGAAGTCCCTCCACAATGTCGAAACTGATGTCAATTACCGAATCGCTCGTGCGGAGGTCATCGATAAGACGGATATGCAAATACCCTTTTTCCTGATAGAGGTAATAGACTTCGTACGTTGACTCGTCATACTTTTCCTGATTAAAAACCGCCCCTTCTTTAAACTTAAGAACTCTTTGAAGCTCACGGTCGGCGAAGACTTCATTCCCTTTCCATTCGGTTTTGCCGAAATAGTATCGGGGACCTTCATGGATATCCAGGAAGATAGTCATCCGGTTGCGGGCGGTGTCGATGGCGATAGAATCAGATTTCAGATAGGCGTCCACATACCCTTCCTTATGAAGGTATTCGATAATCTTATCTTTGTCCTCGGGGTATTTCTCTTTGTCGAAATTGGATGATTTGAGAAAACCTCGTTTGCGGTTGCGCATCTTGCTAATGATATCTTTGGCCGGAACCCGGACGTTTCCGGAGAGAACTACATTCTCGACCTTCACTTTGGAACCTTCCTCTATATCATATTTCAAGACCACTTCCGAGGAATCGGCGGAATAGGTCAAACGGGGAGTAGCGCGGGCAAGGAAGAACCCCTTTTCGCCATAAAGATTGATTATCTCATTCTTCTTGTCAAAAACCACCTGAGGCGATAGATAGGCGCCTGCTTCAATCTTTAGTTTCTCCTGAAGGTCTTTGGTTTTAATCCTGGAATTACCGTCAAACTCGATGCCGGACAGCCGGGGGAGTTCCCGGACTTTAATAGTAATAGCGATTCCACCGGTAACTTCTTCGGCTTCGATGGCGACATCCTGGAAAAACTGCAATCCATAGAGCCGGCGGACAGCATCCTGGGTTGTGGACGAGGAAAGCTGGTCACCCGGCTTTATGCCGGCGACCGAAAGAATCAGCGAGGTAGAGGCGGCTTTGTTCCCTTCCACCTCAACCGAAACGACATTGAAAGATTGGGCGAAGGCTTGATGGGCAGTCGGACCCAGGAGAACCGTTATTGCCCATATCAATAGAAGCCGGGAAAAGCGCAGCTCCGGCGCAATGAATATTATGGCGTCCCTGCCGGAAATCAATTTTGCGGAGGTATAATCTTGTTAATCTTAATCTCAGAGTACTGCTGGCGATGTCCGCGATGCCGACGATACTTCGTTCTCTTTTTGAACTTATAGATGGTTACTTTTTCGGCCAGCCCCTCTTTGATAACTTCAGCTTCGATACGAGCCGAGGGAACATAAGGCTTCCCCACCAGGGCGTTTTCGCCGTCTTTCAGAAGAAGGACTTTATCGAGAGTCACGGTAGAACCGGGGGCGGCGCCAAGATAGGGGATTTTCAGGACGGAACCGACTTCAGCGTTGAACTGAAGTCCGCCCGATTCAAATATGGCGAGCATAAGAGTCTCCTTAAACCTAAGTCAAAACCTATTAAAATCTTACGAACGGAAAACTAAACTTATCCGATTTATGCCGTCTGTCAAGCAAAAATTAAACTTACTTTCCTCGGCAAGAATTGCCATCATTACTAAACCTTAAACGTTTCAACTCGTTAACGGTTCCAAAAACGCCGCTTACAGACCGGAATTTTGCGAAATATGATTGTGGATTGTGAGGTAGAGCGTATATTGGATGCAGGATTTCTATGAAGAAGAGCAATATATCCTGGATTGATACGGCCGAAACCGGGAGTGGTGAAAAATTTCAGCTGGTATCCAGTTTTTCGCCGCGCGGGGACCAGCCGGAAGCGATTAGACAGCTGACAGAAGGCTTGAGAAGAGGTGACCGTTTTCAGACTCTGCTTGGAGTCACCGGCTCCGGGAAGACCTTTTCGATTGCCAACGTTATCGAGCAGTATGGTCGTCCGACCTTGGTGATTTCTCACAATAAGACATTGGCGGCGCAGCTGTACGGCGAATTGCGGGCATTTTTTCCTAAAAATGCGGTGGAGTTCTTCATCAGCTATTATGATTACTACCAGCCGGAGGCATATCTTCCGACCACCGACACATATATAGAAAAAGACACCTCGATGAATGAGGATATCGACCGGCTGCGACTTCGAGCGACAGCCTCGCTGCTGGAACGGAAAGATGTCATTATAGTGGCATCGGTGTCATGTATTTATGGATTGGGCTCGCCGCAGGATTATAAGGACCTGCTTCTGTTTCTGGAGGTGGGACAGTCAATCGAGCGGGATGCGATAATCAGGCAGTTAATTGATATTCATTACAACCGGAACGATATCGATTTTTCTCGCGGCAATTTCCGGGTGCGGGGTGACACTCTGGAATTAATACCGGCTTATCAGGAGACCGCCCTGAGGATTGAATTGTTCGGAGACGAAATTGAGCGAATAACTGAAATGAATCCGCTGACCGGGGAGATAATTACGGAACGAACCCGGGCGGCGATTTATCCCGCCAAGCATTTTGTGACGACAGAGCCGCAGATGGAGCGGGCGATAGTGGAAATCGAAGCCGAACTGGGTGCGCGACTGGAAGAATTCCAGTCCCAGGGAAAACTGCTGGAAGCCCAGCGGTTGTCATCGCGCACCAAATATGACCTGGAGATGCTTAGAGAAGTAGGGTACTGCAGCGGTATAGAGAATTACTCCCGCCATATTTCGGGTCGGGCGCCGGGAGAACCTCCCGCCACCCTGATTGATTTCTTTCCCAAAGATTTTCTGATGATAATAGATGAATCGCACCAGACCGTGCCTCAGATTAGAGGTATGTATGCCGGGGACCGTTCGCGCAAGGAAATCCTGGTGGAGCATGGCTTCAGGCTGCCATCGGCGCTGGATAATCGTCCTTTATTTTTTGAGGAGTTTGAATCGCACATTGACCGGGTGATATTTGTGTCGGCGACTCCCGGGGAGTAT
>JBFMEF010000208.1 GCA_040753495.1 Candidatus Zixiibacteriota bacterium | reverse complement strand
GTGAAAAATATCGGGGAGACTTTGAACTGCACAACCTGCTGGATTTCACTCGTCGGGGGAAATATTCTGATTCATACAGAAAAGATTCTGCGGGTCATATTTCTTTTTTGCCTTCAAAAGCCGCTCATAATTAGAGCCGAAAGCGGTTTTGACCCGGTCGCCGGTCTCCTCCTGAGTAAGGAAGTTGACATAAACCCCGCCCGATGAGAATGGCGCCGTCTCTTTGAAAAGATTGCGCGCCCAGGAAATACATTTGTCGTCATCAGCGGCTTCGCGCCAGCGGCCATGAACGTTCATCACATGAACGGCGTGCCGGTGCGGATAGGCGGTGGCGCTGGAGGGAATCCGGCTGGCGGCAGCGCCGAGACAGGCACAGGCGATTTCGGTCTCCGGATGCGGAATCATCCTGGTATATTTCACCAGAACCTCAGCCAGCCCGTCGCTTATCTCGGCGAAATTGTGGGACTTCCAGTAGTTGCGCGCGCCGGGCGTCAGCATCGGGTCAAGAAGAGTCTGCCAGGTGCAGTACGGCTGCAGTCCAAAATGCTCGCCGAGCGGTTTGCCAAACTGACGAACCGGCTCAAGCGCTTTCTGGGCGTCACTCTGGCTTCCGGGATGGAAACAGGCGAAAGCGAGAATATCTTTGCCATGATATTTTTCCTCCAGGAACGGAAGCGGCGGCGCTTGCCTCATCACAAACCAGACACTGGTGTTGTCGTCAGCTTTCGAGACAAACTGGCGGTATTTTGCCATGACCGGCTTGGCGTCGTCAAGCGAATAGACAACCAGCCCAACATAAACCTCGGGACCGACCGGGTACAGTTTAAATTCCCAGCGGGTCACGATACCGAAATTGCCGCTTCCGCCGCGAATCGCCCAGAAGAGGTCGGGATGGTTCTTTTCGCTGGCATGAATAAATTTACCGTCGGCGGTGACGACATCGGCGGCAATCAGATTATCGACTGTCATCCCATATTTCCGGGTGAGCCATCCGAATCCGCCGCCGAGGGTCAAGCCGGAAACGCCGGTAGTGGAATTGATTCCCAGCGGGGTGGCAAGACCGAAAGCTTGCGCCTCACGGTCGAAATCGCCGAGCGTGGCGCCCGGCTCAACATGGGCGATACGGGCATCCGGTTCTATCCGAACCGAGCGCATCAGCGACAAATCAATCATCAGCCCCCCGTCGCAGACAGCATTGCCGGCAATGTTGTGCCCGCCGCCTTTGACGGCGACCAGAAGCGAATTTTCGCGGGCGAAATTGACGGCGGCGCGGATATCGGCGACCCCGCGGCAGCGGGCGATAAGGGCCGGCTTGCGGTCTATCATCACATTCCAGATAGAGCGCGCCTGGTCATAACCGGACTCCCCCGGTTTCAGCAGTTCCCCCCGGAAGTTCTTTGCGAACTCCTCCAGCGCCGAAGGCTCGATACGGGTTTGCCTCCCGGCGGTGGAAGCGACTTCAACTTTGCTCATTTTTAGACTCCTGCTAATAAGATAGATTAGCGCGGTCACAGGGACAGGCCCGGGCAGTCACTTCCGCAGGTTTAAATGGTTAGATAAAACTTTTTACGCAGGCGACCCCCTTTTCGGCGAAAATAAATGGACTGGTTTTATCCATTTAAAGATGGATATGTACGGCTGGGATAGGGGGAGATTAATCGTGAGATTGTTTGCCCATAAATAAAAAAACCGGCGGGAGGGCTCCCGCCGGCGCTTGGGGCCATAGGGCGGAATTGCTCCGCCTACATTTTGCAACTGGTAGGATAATGCGTCAGGTCACAATTCCCCGCAAGCGAGGAATCAAGACCTGACGCAACTTTCAAGACCTGACCCAACTTTCAGACTTCTATCAAAAAATCAATCTCTGACACAACCTTTTAATCAACGATACAGTCACTGCCTACAGCAAATGAATCTTCTGACGGCCGGTCCGAACGTTTTTGGTCGCGTTGCGGGTGTCGAAAATCAGTTTAGAATTATCCACTATCCACTGATAATTGTAATCGGTGTGGTCGGTGACTATCACCACCATATCGGCTTTCTTGAGAAGCGCCGGGGTCAGTTTCGCCGAGCGCAAATCGGTACCGTCCCATTTGATAACCGGAGCATACGGGTCGTTGTACTGCACCTTGGCTCCTTCCTCCTGCAAGAGCCGGATCACATCCAGCGCCGGCGACTCCCGCAGGTCTTTGATATCCTTCTTATAGGCGGCACCGAGCACCAGCATACTGGCTCCTTTGATAGCCTTGCCCCGCTCGTTCATTATACGGCGAATCCGGTCAATGACATACTCCGGCATATGGGAATTGATATCGCCGGCCAGTTCGATAAAGCGGGCGTAGTAGTTCAGGCTTTTCAGTTTCCAGGAGAGATAGTGCGGGTCAATCGGGATACAATGTCCCCCTAATCCCGGACCCGGGTAGAACGGCATAAAACCAAACGGCTTGGTTGAGGCGGCGCCGATTATCTCCCAGACATTCAGTTTGAGACGGTCGCACATTAAAGCCATTTCGTTGACCAGCCCGATATTGACACTGCGGAAAGTGTTCTCGAGAAGTTTCACCATCTCGGCCGCTTTGGTCGAGGAAACCGGATAGACGGCATTAACGGTCTTTTCATAGAGGGCTTTGGCCAGCTTGGTGCAGGCCGGAGTGGTGCCGCCGACCACGCGGGGAGTGTTCTTGGTGTTGAATTTGGGATTCCCCGGGTCAACTCGCTCCGGAGAGAAAGCCAGAAAGAAATCTTTGCCGACTTTCAGCCCGGTTTCATGCAGAATCGGCAAGATGAGGTCTTCGGTGGTGCCGGGGTAGGTGGTCGATTCCAGAATAATCAGCATATCCTTATGAAGGGCTTCCTTGACCCATTTGACGGCATCGAGGATATAACTGACATCAGGGTCCTTGGTTTTCGAAAGCGGAGTCGGTACGCAGATGGAGATAGTATCGACATGCTTAAGCAATCTGGGGTCGGCGGTGGCGGTCAGTTTCCCGCCTTTGACCAGATGCGCCACCTTGCTATCGGGGACATCATCGATATCCGACTTGCCGGCATTGATAAGATTGACTTTGCGCTCGGAGATATCGTAACCGGTAACATGGAATCCGGCTTCGCCGAATTCGATTGCCAGCGGCAGGCCGACATATCCCAGCCCGATTATTCCGATTTTGGCGGAATGGTTCTCGATCTTCTTAAGTAAGTTGCTGCTCATTTTATACCTTCTTC
>JBFMEF010000207.1 GCA_040753495.1 Candidatus Zixiibacteriota bacterium | reverse complement strand
AGCGCCGAGGAAACCGGCTCCGACATCGAAATGGAATTTGCCATGACTTTTTCCCGCGAGAACAATGCCGTGAAATGCCGCCTGGGGTATCTTCAATTGCGACCGATGGCAACACGGGACAAAGAAATTTCCTTGAGCAATGCCGAAATGCAATCTGAAAAGGTCATTGTTCGCTCGAGTCAGGTTATGGGGAATGGCATAATTGAAGGAATAACCGACGTAATCTATGTTAAGCCCGAAATGTTTAAGCTGTCGGAGACACCTCGTATAGCGGAAGAAGTAGAACTGCTCAACCGGGGATTAGCCGAGTCAGAGCGCCCTTATCTGTTAATTGGCTTTGGCCGCTGGGGGAGCAGCGAGCCCTGGCTTGGCATACCGGTCGATTGGAGCCAGATATCCGGAGCCAGGGCAATTGTCGAAGCTATTTTGCCGGACGTGGATATCGAACCGAGCCAGGGGTCTCATTTTTTCCATAACCTGGTGAGCTTTCAAGTCTGCTATTTGACCGTGCAGCTAAATGGGGAAGACCGGATTGATTTTGATTTCCTGAGCCAACAACAGGCATTGACAGAGACGACCTTTATACGGCATATTAGAATACAACAGCCTCTTGTAATTAAAGTTGACGGCAGAAGAGGACGAGGAATAGTATATAGAAATGAGTGACGCCGATAAAATCAAAGGACATCTTTTGGACTCGCTTCAGGAGCGGGCAAAGGAGTTGAATTGCCTGTATGAAGTGGAGGAAGTCCTGAGCAATGTCAATATTACGCTTGATGATGCCTTTGGCGGAGTCATACAGGCTATCCCCCAGGGATTGCAATATCCCGATTTTTGTCAACCCCGAATCGAATTTGAAGACACCATATATCAGCCGCAGAATTTCGCCGAAACCCCCTGGGTGCTCAGTTCGAGCATTGTGGTGCAGGATAAGGTGGTCGGGTCGCTCAAAGTCTATTACACTAAAGAGCTGCCGGCATCCGATGTAGGACCTTTCCTCAAAGAGGAAGCCAAGCTGATTAATACCATTGCCGACCGTCTGGGGCATTTCGTGATGTACCACCGGATGAAACAGCTGTTTCACAGCCTGAAAAAGACAGACGCCGAAAAAGATGATGACAACAAACAGTCGTGGCGCGTGGCGCTCGACCTTCTGCGTCAGACAGACCGAAATCTCTTTCTCAATATATCGCACAAGATGCTTAATTATCTCTGCTGGAGCGGTCTTGAAGAAGCAAAACGGCTGCAGCAGTACTACAACCCGGACCAGCGGTCGGAAGAAGACCAGGTTTTTGCGGATACCAACCGCCCCTATCAAAAAAGGACCCTTTCATTTTCCAGCGATTTTTTGAGCGACGAGACTTTCAAAATCGCCGCCGACCATCTCAGCGACAATGAAATATTCACAGTGATTCAGAAATGGATTCATGAAGACCGGATGAGTTTTCTGCTGGAGACCTTAAATCGCAACACTTCTCTGGCGGAAGTCGCGGAGGCGCTGCGCAAGTACTACCGAATGTCCCCCGGCGGCGCCGACCTCCCCACGCTGTCGCAACGCGGCGCCCGCGTTTCCTTAATACGACGGTTCTTCTCCGACCAGCTTGACTATATCAATATCGCCAAAAATCATATTGAGATTGTCGACTTCTACCATCTGATGCAGAATGTAATATATGGACCTGAATCGCACGGCAAATTGGGGGGAAAAGCGGCCGGATTGTCTCTGGCGTATCAGATTCTGAAAAAAGCCGATGTGGCATCGGGACTGCTCAACAACTTAAAGGCGCCCAAGACGTGGTATATCACCTCCGATGTAATCCTCTATTTCATGAATTACAATAATCTTCAGGATGTTGCCGAGCAGAAATATAAAGATATCAATCAAGTCCGCATCGAATATCCGCACGTAATCCAATCATTCAAGAACGCCCATTTTCCGCCTGACATTATCCAGGGATTGTCGGTGGCGCTGGATGATTTCAAAGATAGCCCCTTGATTGTCCGCAGTTCTTCGCTTCTCGAAGACCGAATGGGGGCAGCCTTTTCCGGAAAGTACAAGAGTCTCTTCCTGGCTAACCAGGGACCGAAAGAGAAAAGGCTGGAGGCGTTGACCGATGCCATAGCGGAAGTATATGCATCGGTATTCGGACCCGACCCGATAGAGTATCGCGCCGAGAGGGGGCTTCTCGATTTCCATGAAGAAATGGGAATCATGATTCAGGAAGTAGTGGGTGTAAAAATTGGGCATTACTTCATGCCGGCCTTTGCCGGAGTTGCTTTCAGCAGAAATGAATTCCGCTGGTCGCCCCGCATTAAGAGAGAAGATGGATTGATACGATTTGTGCCGGGGCTGGGAACGCGGGCAGTCGACCGTCTGAGCGACGATTATCCGATTTTGGTAGCGCCGGGACAGCCGGGCTTGCGGGTGAATATCACCTGTGATGAGATTATCCGGTATTCCCCGAAAAAAATCGATGTCATCGACCTGAAAGACAATTCCTTTGAAACCATCGAAATGAGGCAGTTCTTGAAAGAGTGCGGTCCCTTGATTCCCCGCGTCAACCAGATGATATCGGTTTGTGACCGCGACCATATCCATCAGCAGGTCGGACCAAATATCGATTTTGAAAGTGATGAATTGGTAGTGACTTTTGAGGGACTTATTTCGCGCACCCCATTTGTGGGGCAGATAAACACTATTCTAAAACTGCTTGAAAGCAAACTTAATTTCCCCGTTGATATTGAATTTGCGTCAGACGGACATGATTTTTATCTTTTGCAGTGCCGCCCCCAAAGTTCCGCCGATAACTCGGCGGCAGTCCCGATACCGAAAGATGTCTCTCCCGAAAGAGTTATATTCTCGGCGAAAAGATTTGTCTCCAACGGCCGAGTTCCGGACATAACGCATATAGTCTATGTTGACCCGGGACATTACGGGGAACTTCCCGACCGGGCCGACTTGCTGGCGGTGGGCCGCGCTGTCAGTCGCCTTAACCAGCTTCTGCCGAAACGTCAGTTTATCCTGATGGGTCCGGGGCGATGGGGCAGCCGGGGTGATATCAAGCTGGGAGTAAATGTGACATACTCTGATATCAACAATACCGCGATGCTTATCGAAGTGGCGCGCCAGAAGGGAAACTATATCCCTGACCTCTCTTTCGGAACGCATTTCTTTCAAGACTTGGTGGAATCGCATATCCGCTATCTGCCGCTTTATCCCGATGACCCCGGGGTAATTTTCAATGAACGATTTCTCAAGGGTTCCCCCAGCCTACTACCTGAGATTCTTCCGGAATTTGAATATCTCTCCGACACTTTGAGGCTAATCGACATTCCCCGAATAACTAACGGAATGGTGCTGCAGGTTCTTATGAACGCCGACCTGGATGAAGCGATTGGTCTGCTGGTGCCTCCCAAATCGGTTCTTGAGTCAGGCGAGTCAAAAGCGGTTGCCACCGATTCGGGCTCCAGCGAAGCCTGGCGCTGGCGAATGAGGATGGCGACATATATTGCGTCTCTTATCGACCCTGAGAAATTCGGCGTGAAAGGATTCTATGTCTTCGGGAGCACCAAAAACGCCACCGCCGGTCCGGCCAGTGATATTGATATATTAATTCACTTCCAGGGACCTGATGAAAAGAGATGCCGCCTGGAATTCTGGCTGAATGGGTGGAGTCTCTGTCTCGATGAAATGAACTACCAGCGCACCGGCTACCGCACAGGCGGGTTGCTTGATGTCCATATAATTACCGACGACGATATCGCCCGCAAAACCAGTTACGCCGCCAAGATAGGCGCCATAACCGATGCCGCTCGTCCTCTGCCGATTTCAAGCCGAAAGAAGAACGGCGACTAAATAATTTCCCTGATTGCCTTCTCCGGCGCCTCCGGATCAAATCGAATCAAGGCAAGTTCCGCTCCGTCATATGCCGCCGACATCATTACGGTTTTCCCCAGGACTTCCAGCCAATTGCCTGAATGCCGGAATGATTCATGGATATGTCCGTGCAAGGTAATCAATGGTTGCCTGTCCTGGATAAAGTCCCGAACGGCGATACTTCCCTGGTGCTTATCGCGCTCCACTCCTTCATATAGTCTATTCTGAGTGTTAATGATATCCAGAGATGTCCCATAAGGCGGGGTATGGAATAAGAAAATAGCACGCGAAAGGTCTTTATCTCCGGCAAGTTCATTCAGGTCGCTTTTAATTGTCGAATATCGGAGCTCCGATGCGCCGACCGCGACGGAATGATACCCCTCTTCAGGCGCAATATCGCCCGGTTCCAGGTACCGTGAAACATCATAACGCTCCCAGTCTTTCAGCAAGAAGGGGGTGGGAGGGACATAACAATACCCCAACAATGTATAAGACTGGAATGGAACCACCCGTGACTGCAGATAGACCAATAATCCCTGATTTTCCAATTCCTTGACGGCAACTTCCTGAATGCGGGGGTCATCATTTCCCAGAATTACGAAGATACCGGGATATCTATTGCCCAATTGAGTTTTCAGTTTTCCGAGCCTTGCTCCCAGGAAATCGAGAATGAAGTCGTAACTCGATTCTCCCCGGAGCGACTCGGGAATCAGTTTGGCAGGCAGGAGGTCGCCTCCAAGGAATACAGCCTCCGGCTTCTCTTTCAGTATTATCTTGAATAGTTTCCGGTAGCGTTCGATGCTGCCGTGAAGGTCGCTGGCGAATAAATAGAGTGGCATAGATTTCTCGATTATGTCACTCTTATCATAATCAACTTGGTAAGGAGCTACCAATACTTTATTTTAGTTCTGGACAGAAAGGAGAAAAGCTGTATATTTACAAGTCTATTTTGTATAAAGAGTTAAATAGCATTCCAGAAGGTTTTGTGATTGAATCTGCCGTCCATTAAGAGTCCCTTCAATTCATGCTTCGATAAGGTCAACGCCTTGGTGGCAGGGGTGATCTTTCTTCTCACCTTTATTGTCTATTTCCTAACCAAGGCGCCGACGCTATCATTCTGGGACTGCGGAGAATTTATCGCCAGCGCTTATACCCTGGGCATCCCGCATCCGCCGGGGACCCCTTTCTATATAATACTGGGACGATTTTTTTCAATACTCCCGATTGCCTCCGATATCGCGGTTCGAGTGAATCTTCTTTCGGTGGTCTCCTCGGCGGCAGCGGCAATGTTCGGTTACCTCATTCTGGTGCGGATGCTTCGGTACTGGGCTACTAATACGAGTGATTTGGCCGGTCGTCTCCTGCCATACTTTGGGGGCGCGGTGGGAGCGCTGTTTCTGGCATTCTCGAATACCCATTGGGGAAACTCGGTCGAAGCGGAGGTCTATGCGCCGGCTATCATGCTGATGATGATTATCTACTGGCTGGGGTTGAAATACTTTGAAGCGCGTGAAACTGAGCCGGGATTTCGTTTGATGATCCTTATCGGTTTCGTTGCCATGCTCGGTATCGCTGTCCATCTCACCATCTATATCGTCGTGCCGGTCGTGGCGCTCTTTTTCATTCTCAAGAGAGACGCCGGGGCAAAAGATTGGGGAGTGATTTCACTTTTCTTCATAGCGGGACTTTATCTCATTTTTGAGCTCTCGTCTCGCCCGGGAGAAATCCCTCTATATTTTCCCGCTCTTATCTTCCTGATAATCTTTCTGTTTCATCTGGCTCTCGCCTTCAACGTCGGCAGAAAGGCTGTGATAACTCTCGCTCTTTACGCGATTACTCTGATTCCGTTCCTTCTCAGCATTGTCGGCAGTCTTCTTGATGGCCCGAAGGCGCCGGCGCGGAATATATCTACCGGAACCTTGATAACCTCCCTCGGATTGATTCTGCTGTCATTATGGGGAATCTGGGGGCTGATAAATATGAGAAAAGCCGGCAAGATTAATGAGACTCAAACGGAATCGTTAGTTATCGCTGTCTATTCGCTTGCCCCCGGTATTCTTGCCGCACTGGGCATAATTTTCAGCGGTTACCACTCCTTTCTATTCCTGGCCGCGACACTGGCATTGGCGCTGGGACTGCTTCTTCGCCGCGCGCTCAACTGGACCTTGCTGATTGCCATAGCTTCGGTCTCGTCAGTCATTCTTGGAATCTGGCAACTTTTCTGGGGTGTTATACTCGGAGCCGCGGTTCTGATTGCGGTTGGCATTACCCTGAAAGAGAAATTCTGGAAAATCGGGGCGGCGGTTATACTGATGGCGATTATTGGATTTTCTATTCATGCCTATATTCCGGTCCGCTCCTCTCAGAATCCGTCACTCGACATGAACAAACCGTCACGCTCTCTGGCGGCAACCATCGGCTTTCTGGAGCGGAAGCAATACGGCTCAGAAAGTATGGTAGAGCGGATGTTTGTCCGCCGCGGCAGTTGGGAAAATCAATTCGGCGATTACCAACGGATGGGATTCTGGCGGTTTTTCAAGGAGCAGTACGGTTTTGGAGGCAGGTCTTTCTTTATCATTCTCGTTATAGGGCTATTTGGTTTTTGGGAGATGATTCGTCGCAAGCCGGATATTGGATTGCCCTTTTTTTTGCTGTTTCTTATCAGTTCTGTCGGGATTGTCTTATATATGAATTTTGCCGATGGAACTCGCCAGAATCCGGTCACCCAGCTGGATTACCTGGAAGTGCGAAACCGGGACTATTTTTTTACTCCGGCCTTCGTCCTGTTTGGACTGGCTATAGGTATGGGCATGTCCGGCATAGTGGAATTATTCCGGGAGAGCTTTAAACCCAGCGGCAAAATTTCGAGAGCGGCCACAATTGCGTTCGCGGCAATACTGACATTTACGCCAATAGTCCCGCTGAGGGCAAACTACTTTCCCAATGACCGCTCCCGCAATTATATTCCGTACGACTATGCCAGAAATTACCTGGAATCATGCGACCCTGACGCTATCTTATTCACCAATGGAGATAATGACACTTTTCCCCTCTGGTGCCTTCAGGAGGTATATGGTATCCGCATGGATGTCCGCGTTGTCAATCTGTCGCTGGCTAATACCTCGTGGTATGTAATGCAGCTTCGCGACCGGATGAATGTTCCGATAGCCTGGAGCAGTGAAACTATTGAAAAACTCCGCCCCTATCTTTCTGCCGAAGGCTATCCCATGCGGATTCAAGACCAGGTGATGGAGCATATAATTGCCACTAACGATTGGCGCACCCCCCTCTTTATGACAGTTACCGTGCCGCAGGACTCACGGAAATTAAGGGGGCAGGCGCTCGATGAGTATCTAATACTGGAAGGGATGGTTTACAGGGTGGTTCCGACAAGAGGCAAGGACCGGGTTGACCTGGAGCGGACCAGGCATCTAATGCTGGAGAAATATCAATATCGCGGCATCAGTGACCATAAAATATATAAAGATGAGAACAGTATTCGTCTGACCGGCAACTATGTCCAGGGATTTCTGGCGCTTGCCAATGAGATGAAGAATAGGGGAGACTTGCCGGCGGCGCTCGAATATCTGAAAGCGGGACAGGCTGCCATACCAGATTCCCCGGAATTAAATATTCACGCCGTCCGTCTCCTTGCCGAAATGGGTCGCGACGAAACTGTCGAGCAGTATATCAACGAATCCCCTTATTCGGACAAAGGGAGAATGTACCATGTTTGGGGTGTGACGCTTAAATCCGCCGGCAGAGTGGAAGAGGCCATCAGGATTTTCGAGAAGATGCATCGGCTCTATCCGGATTATGTTGATGGATACCGGGCGCTGGTCAGTCACTATTATCAGTATAGATATTTCAGCCGCCTTCGGGAAACGGTCAGAGCCTGGGTCGCTCGTCATCCGGAGGATATAGAATCGCAGCGTCTTCTGGGCGAGATTCAGAGGCTTGACCCTGCGCTCGACACAATCGAGGGTGTCAGGTGATGCGAATTTTGGCGCTGAACTGGCAGGATTTGACCAACCCTCAGGCCGGCGGGGCGGAGGTGCACCTAGAAGAACTGCTGCGCCGGCTGGCGCGCAAAGGGCATGAAGTCACTCTCTTTTGCTCCGCTTATGACGGCGCCAAAGAAAGCGAGACTATTGAAGGGGTGAGAATTATCCGGAAAGGAAGCCGGTTCAATTTCAACCTGATTGCTCCTCTGGAACTGCGTCGGTTGGTCAAGAGGAATAGATTTGATATTCTAATTGAGGATATCAATAAGATACCTTTTTACACCCCGCTTTATCTTAATCTGCCGACTCTGGTTGTGGTGCCGCATCTATTTTCCACCTCGGTCTTTAAAGAGATTAATTTTGTTCTGGGGCTTTATATCTATCTGGCGGAACGACCGCTCGTGCCGGTCTATCGAAAATTCAAATTTAATGTTATCTCGGAATCGACAGCGGATGATATTGCCCGGCGTGGAATTGCGCGGCAGAATATCTCTGTGGTCCATTGCGGTATTGATGAAAAGACGTACTCCTACGACCCGAAGGCGAGCAAATTCGAAAAGCCGACTGTTTTGTATCTGGGAAGAATAAAAAAGTACAAGTCGATAGACCATCTCCTTCATGCCTTTCATTTATTGCTAAGAGAGATACCGGAAGCGGAGTTGAAAATAGTCGGCAGCGGCGATTATCTGCCGCAGTTGCGTTATGCCGCCTCGGCTCTCGGAATTGCGCCGAAAGTAGAATTCACCGGGTATGTCAGCAGCGCCGTAAAAGTGAATTTTCTCCGCCGGAGTCATCTTTCGGTATATCCCTCAATGAAAGAAGGCTGGGGGTTAACCAATATTGAAGCCAATGCCTGCGGCACGGCGGTGCTGGCGGCGAATTCTCCCGGGCTGCGCGATTCGGTGGTGGACGGAAAAACCGGATTCCTTTACAGTTATGGCATTATATCGGAGATGGCCGAGCGGATGAAGCAGGTTTTGAGTGATGAGTCATTGCGAGTCAAGTTAGAATGCGGCGGAAGGGAGTGGGCGAAACGATTCAACTGGGATGATGCCGCGGAGTTATTCTT
>JBFMEF010000206.1 GCA_040753495.1 Candidatus Zixiibacteriota bacterium | reverse complement strand
GTTCGCCAATCAGGCTCTTGCCGCCGAATACCTGGTGAGTAACGCCCGTAAACTTTCCCGGAAAGTCTATATCGTTCCGGAGAAACTGGACGACAGCATTGCCGCCTTGAAATTGAAATCGATGGGAGTTGCTATCGACCGCCTCACCCCGGAGCAGAAGAAGTACCTGGCGTCGTGGGAGATGGGGACATAAGGGGGAGGGCATCGGGACGAGGGGTGCCTTGGTGAATTTCCTTGCTCCACGGAAAGCATCGGCGACGCCGGTTCTTCAGTCAGGAATCCGCCGTGGCGAATTGTCGGTGCGTTTGAATGAGTGTCCTGGGCTTCGAAGGGGTCAAATACTTTAAACTTGACAAATGACACCACTTATGTTATATATAACTGTCGCAGGACTTTGACTGTTTTTATCCCATAACGAGCACACCGGCGGCACCACAGCAGTCTTCGCAACTACTTGAATATCTGGAGGTTCTATGTGCCGAGTCCGCCTGCTTTGGGTGCTTGTTATTATCCCGTTCCTGGCCGCAACAGAAGCCCTTTCGCAGACCCCAACTTTCATCCGTGGAGACGTCACTGCCGACGGTCTTGTCAATCAGGAGGACTACGACTCCTTGTATGCTCGGCTCTTTGCCAGTGGCACTATCGCCTGTGAGCTGGCTGGGGATGTAGATGACAACGGCTCCTTATCCATGTTTGATGCCGTCTATCTCGCCAGTTTTCTTACCGGCGGCACTCCCCCGCCGGCGCCATTTCCCGAATGCGGTCTTGACCCCACCAGTCCACAATCTGCTGTCAGCTGTTGCATCATTAGTCCCATTTTTGATACCAAAGTCGATTATCCGACCGGGGACGGACCATTTTCATTAGTTGCTGCCGATATGGATGGTGATAGTTACAACGATTTGGCTGTCGCTAATCTTAACTCCGATGACCTTTCCGTGTTGATTAACAATGGCAACGGCACCTTTCAAACTGCTGTCAATTATGCTGTCGGCGACCAGCCCCGCTCTGTAGCTTCAATTGACTTTGATGGTGACAGTGATATCGACCTTGCGGTCGCCAACAGCGGGACCGATGACGTTTCCGTTCTGCTGAATAACGGTGACGGTACTTTTCAATCAGCCGTTGCCTATTCGGTAGGCGATTCACCCAACAATCTCTATGCTGCCGACCTTGATGGCGATACTGACCATGACCTGGCAATATGCAATTTTGGCTCTGACAATATTACTATTTTGCTTAACGACGGGGATGGAACCTTTGACGGGGCTTCGGGCGGGACTTATTCAGTGCAGGACCAGCCCCGCGCCATAACGGCTGCATATTTGGATGGCGACAGCGATTTAGATTTGATAATAGCCAATAGCGGTTCCGACAATGTCTCAATACTGGCTAATAATGGAGATGGCAGTTTTCAACCCGAGGTGCTTTATGCCGCCGGCGATTCTCCCTGCGCTATCGCAGCCGAAGACCTTGATGGCGATGACGACAATGACTTTGCCGTAACTAACTGGTACACGGATAATATCTCCATATTTCTCAACAATGGCAACGGTACCTTTCAGACGGCAATCAATTATCCGGCCGGGGACGCTCCCACCGCTATGTTTGCCGGAGATTTTGATGACGATGGCGATAAAGACCTTGCCGCGGGAAATCACTACTCTGATAACCTGACCGTTTTTCTAAACAATGGCTCCGGCATTATGGAAAGGGCTGAAAATTATATCGCCGGCGATGGTCCTCGTTCTGTTTGCTCCCATGACCTTGACAATGACTCTGATTTTGACTTTGCCATAGCCGATTATAATACCGACAATGTATCGATACTGCTCAATCTAATCGTTTCGGGGCCGTCCTATGTTTGCGGTGATGCCAACGGCAGTGGTTCGGTAAATATCCTCGATGCTACTTTCATTATTTCTTATCGTTTTAAAGGTGGTCCAGCGCCGAGCCCGGTCGAGGCTGCCGATGCCAACGGTAACGGCAGCGTTAACATTCTCGATGCCACCTATATAATATCATATCGCTTTAAGGGAGGTCCGGCACCTATCTGCCCGTAACTGAACAACGGTCCGAATCTTCTGAATTGGAGAAAGTCAAAAGCACACTATTTTCAGACGAAGAACTTGAACTTGCTTGACCGACCGCCTGCGCCATCAGTCAGCCACTGGTGGATTGTTGCTTCCATACGATAATTTTCTTCAGGCCAGAATTTTAACATAGAATGAAGCCTTGACTTAAGTGAAAACAATGGCATAAAAAAAGCCCTCATCTCTGAGGGCTTTTGAAATCTCAATCTCTATCTTATTACTTCGTTTCGGCCGGCTTTTCCTTCGCGGGGCGGGCATGTACGCCGGTGGTCATCATCTTGGCGAAATCATACGGCTCTTTCGCCTTAAACTCAGCCGGAACATTTTCATTATGACATTTCTGGCAGGTTTTCTCAGTCGGGATTATAAGCCCGTTCTCAATCGCCAGTTTCTGGTCTTTCATCACATTCATCTTCATATAATTGGAGCCCGGACCATGGCAGGCTTCGCACTGCACGCCGGTCAAGAGCGTCCCTTTGGCATCGGTGCCGGTCGAATGGCAGGCGATACACTTCTCGTTCTTCTGATCTTCCGGCTTCAGCGATTCCCACGCCTTGGCATGCTTGGTCTCCATCCAGGTCGGATGGGTATTATCTTTCTTGTGACACATAGCGCACTTGGCGGCGCCGACATACTCATGCTTCGGGGCAGCCGCCTTCTCCTGCGCCACCAGCGGCAGAGAAAAGGCAAATATGACGGCGATGATTGTGAAAGTAATCACAAGTCTTTTCATTAAAAAACCTCCTCAGGTTGGGATATAAATGAATCTAATGATTTTCAGGTTCTTCTCCATTTCGTTACTACTTATACAAAATAATCAAGATGAAAGCAATCTTTTTTTGACAAAAAAATGACAAAGCCTAAGTCGCGAAAATACAGGTATTTTGGGGGTTTTGTAACTGGAGGATAATTCTCAAATTAAAAAGGGCTCTTCTATCACGAAGAGCCCTTAGGTCAAGAAGACCTCTATTTCAATGCGACGCTATCGGCGCCGTCAGCGCCCTTGGTTTGCCTACCGGCGAACCTTGCAGGCTTTCCAGGTAGTCAATTGATGATTGCAGCAGGTCCCTTATAAAGGCGAAGTTATGGACACCAAAGGAGCGGTCCCCTTCGACCTGGAGATAATTCCAGAGTGCCCCGGCAACGTTCTTATCCGGGATTAAGAGTGTTCCGCCGCGAGGGACATTGGGCAGGCCGGTGGTTGCATTCAGCACTCCGGCATCGACCAGGAGAGTATGCAGCTCTTCCAGCCATTCATGGACATGAGTCTGGGCGCTATCTATATCATAATTTG
The DNA here is from genome assembly GCA_040753495.1 of Candidatus Zixiibacteriota bacterium. Lineage (NCBI taxonomy): Bacteria > Pseudomonadati > Candidatus Zixiibacteriota > Candidatus Zixiibacteriota bacterium. The sequence goes on along the minus strand of JBFMEF010000206.1, from coordinate 7,185 downwards.
TCGCCCCGGGATGGCATCCGGCTTGCCCGCATACCCCGGAGGCGAGATTGGAAGTGTCACCGGTTTCTTCGGAGACATAAAGCATATTGAAACTATGTCCGCCTATTCTATAGCCATCGTGCGCCTGGGAGCTCCCCATATGGCATCCGGCACAGGCGTCATCAATCAGGTTGGCATGATGCGAGGTTTTGTCGTAATCATAGCCGTCGATTTCAAAGCAGTTGGAACCGTTCAGCATATCGCCCTGCTGGCTGTGATGCGGCCCCCAGCGGTTGGAGGTAAGGACCAGGCTGTCAACTATCTGCCCCACCGACTCGCGCGCCTGATGACAATTGACGCAGAGATTGGCGTTGCCGTGGTCGAAAATCTCGCCATTCTTGAGCGCCACCGGCGCCACCGTCCGCAGAGTGAGATTCCCTCGCTCATGCGGGGCATGACAGGTAAAACAGTGAATGGCGCTGACCGAGGAATATGGGGCGCTTACAGAACCGGTCGCGAGATATTCCAGAAAACCCTGATGATCATGGCACTTCGTGCAATCGCTTCCGCCGCCGCGGTTAGTGTAATCAATGTTATTGCCGGAGGCATGAATGGAGTTTTTCCATTCTCCTTGCGCCTGCAATAGCAATCCATTATCACCATGGCAGGTAAAGCAGCTTCCCAGCTCCGCCGACTCCTTGCTCTCTACCACTACTTTCCGTTCACACCCGGCAATCATTATGAGAGCCGACATTAAGACCATCGCTCCCAGCAGAAATTTAGACCTCATAACACTGCTCCTTTAGAATGAAACATCTTTAACTAAATTCAACTCCACGATATTGGCGGTGTAATAACCATCCGCCATCAGATAATCATCGAAATTATGAATGTTATAATCGACTTTAAAGTGATACGACTCTACAAAACGATAGTCGAAGCTCAGTCGAACCGTAACCTGCTCAACATCAAGGTCGCGCTTACTGCGATAATAGATTACTCCCGCCCCGGAAGTGATCCGGTAAGACTCGTTGAGACTCAAATCGCCGTGCAGGGTATGGTCGGTAAATTCAAATCGATAGTCGCTATTCTGGTAATCCCCTTTGGCATATGCATATCCGCCGCTTATTGTCCCCAGAGATGAAACTATGAGCGTTCCGTTCAGAGAAATCCGATTGAAGTCCGATTCGCTTCCCAGCGAAAGGTTTTCTCTCGTCCGGTTCTCGAAGCGGGTGGTGATGGAGCCATAGCGCGAGTCGCGGATGGCAGCCGACGCTTTAAAACGAGTGCGGTCTTCGTTCCCCAGGAGTCTTGACCCGTTATCCATCGTTTCGGCGCGCGTGCCATATTCGAGGCGAAATTCATAATGATTGTCAGGTTTATACCACCCACTGAGGTAATAGGAATCGCCTGTTACCTTGTCCTCAAAGTCATCTCGAACATCGGTCTGATAACCGACCGTCCCGCCAAATTTCTCCTGCCGGATATAACTGACATAAAAAGTATGCGCCAGATTATCAGTAGCGACAAAATCGCTATCGGAGCCGGCGCGGTCAAAGATGAAGTTATAACTGACCGTTACCGGGTCGGCCAGGCGATATTCGCCGCCGCCCCAGACCGTATTGGCGCTTATTTTGAATTCAGACGCCGAGTATTTCGTCTCAAAATGGCGGTATCCTCCGCCGAGGGTCACCTTCTCATATTGCGGCAGGGGGGTAAATCCAAACAGTTTGACCCAATAGCGGTCCTGGTCGCGGGAGTCATCTTTTCGGTCGTCAAACTTCAGCCCCCGGTATTCGGCTTGAAACATTTTCCCCCGGTCATTGAAGCGAAGCCCGATATGATGAGTGCTTTGTCTGTAATCCTGTTCTGTTCGGGAACCGAATCCATCAGGGTTAAACAGCGAGCTGATGGCGCCGCGCAAACCGGTATAGGAGCCGCCGCCGAATAATTTGACCGTGGCAAAGGGATAAACCCAGAGGGAGCCATCGGTGAAATGACGACGTGTCCGGCTGCTGCCATCAAAACTGTACGCCCGGCGGTACTGATGATTGCTAAGTTGCAGACCGAATAAGCCCGCTTTGCTTATCCCGCCTCCCAGATGCCGATTGTTTAATGTAATATTTCTCAGGTCGGCGTTTAATCTTATGCCGTTATCGAAACGATACCAGATTTTTTCCAGAGATAAGCCCAATCCTTCATATTGATTGAAGGTGCTCTGATTCACCGCCTGACTTCCCTCTTCATCAAGAATGGTATAACCGAGGCGAACCTTTCCGGCGCCATCATTGGCGCTGGCTGAAATAACGACTGCGAGAAGAGTCAGCATTAGTGCGCTTATTTTTTTCATCATCTCCTCCTCAGTCGTTCAGATTGTCGTGGCAGCCCGACTGATAACAATCGGGGAATAGTTTGACGCCGAGATTGGGGTCGAGGAATTTCTTATTGTCATAAGACCCGTGAATATCAGTGTGGCAGAAAACGCAATCGAGCCTGGTACCCAGGCCGTTATGCATGGTGCGATGCGCCGGGGGAATATCGTGGCATTTCAGGCAGTTGCCATTTCCGGCTTGAACCAGAAGACGGTCATTGGCCGAACCATGCGGCTCATGGCATTCGACACACCCGCCGCCGTCAATTAAATGTTTATTAATGGTCCCATGCTCGAAAAGAAATGGTCCCGACTTTTCCGAATGGCAATTCTGGCATTTCCAGTCGAGACCGACTGCCATCAGCGGGTCTTTGATTCCGGAGAGGCTATGACAGCTGGTGCAGTCAATATTTCCGGAGCGAAGAGGATGCGCCGAGCGGCGGCTGAATTCCGCCTTCACCGCCGGATGGCAGCTGGCGCAAAAATTCTGATTCTCATCCTTGACCAGACCGCTGTTATGATTTCCGTGAATGGAATGACAATCCAGACAGGCGACATTGGCGCGATGATGGACATCGGTCGTTGCCATCGCTGACTGATGGGGGGAGAGATGACATCTTCCGCAAACTTCTGCTTGCTCTTTGGCAGATAAAGTCTGCGGTTTGCCGATATTGTCAGGCGAGGGGTCGTTAATATGCTCTTCCCAGCCGTCATGACACCCCACACACCCGGAACCGAATGATGATTTCATCTCATCCGCGGAGGCGAGCGCGTGAACGGTCCCTTCCAATGACTCTCCCTGGTCTTCATGACAACTGAGACAGAGTGATGAATTTTCCTGGAGCCAGACCCGGTCGTTTACTTTGATGCGCGACCCCAGAGCCGCCGCCGACAGCGCGACCACCGCAATCAGAAAGAGCGAAATGCAATACCTCTTAGAAGACATTTTATCTCCGATATGGACTATTTCCTTGCCACTTTTGATCTTGGTTCATACAGGATACGAACGGTAGTCTTTGTTATTTTCTTCACAATCTGAACAAATTAAATATGCTACATCAAATATCTCATTTGTCTCAATTCATCGGGATTCTAATAGCAAAGTTTAATCTATATGTCAAGAATTTTTGAAAATGAGCAAAAAATTGAAGTAAAAATATACCTAATAGTACATATTTAGACTCCCTTCGAAATCTTCCTTTGAAAATAAGCAATGTTGCTTTTTCCTTGCCAAGTCGTGGTATAATTCAATATATCTTCTGGTTGCGCGTAAAAAGTGAAGCAAAATCGATGAACTGAAGCAGAGTTAGGAGACTTTATGCGTGAAAAAGTACTAAATCTTCTGATAATATTGGGATTTGTGATGGCTGCGGCGGGAACAATGGCAGCGCCGCCACCTGAGGCTTCCAGCAGCGAGCCATCAATTATCTTTGAAGGCGAAAAGCATTTCAAGAGTGTCAGAATGTTGACAAACGAAGGGCAGAATGCGGAAGCATATCTATCCTTTGATGAATCCCGGCTGATTTATCAATCCACTTTCGGCGACCTGCAGTGCGACCAGATATTCATTATGAATATTGACGGCTCTGAAAAGAGGATGGTATCTACCGGCAAAGGAAGAACTACCTGTGCCTATTTTCTTCCGGGAGACAGCATGATACTTTATGCCTCTACTCATCTGGCAGATACCGCCTGCCCTCCTCCTCCCGATATGTCTAAAGGATATGTCTGGAAACTTTTCGACACCTTTGATATCTTTCGCGCCAATGCCGACGGCTCCGAGCTGGTCAGGCTGACAGATGCACCCGGTTATGACGCCGAGGCGACAATCTCGCCCTTAAGAGATAAAATTGTGTTTACCTCTACCCGTGATGGCGACCCGGAGATTTATACTATGAATCTTGACGGCACCGGGCAGACTCGCCTCACCTTCGAAAAGGGATATGACGGTGGGCCATTTTTCTCTCCGGATGGGAGCAAAATAGTTTTCCGCGCCAGCCGCCCCAGGACGGAGCAGGAACTTGCCGATTATGAGGACCTGGTGAAGCATGGGCTGGTTCGTCCCACCGCGCTGGAGATTTATGTTATGAATGCCGATGGTTCCGGTATTCAACAGGTGACCAATTTTGGCAAAGCCAGTTTTGCGCCGTTTTTCCATCCTGACGGGAAAAGAATCATATTCAGTTCTAACCTCAAGAGTGACAAAGGGCGGAATTTCGACCTCTTCATAATCAATATCGATGGCACCGGTTTGGAACAGGTTACCTTCAATGAGACTTTCGATGGATTTCCGATGTTCACCCGTGACGGTAAACATCTGATATTTGCCTCCAACCGCTTCAATAAAAAGCCAGGGGAGACCAATATTTTTGTAGCGGAGTGGGTCGATTGATTCGGAGAACTCGGCACCGTGCGCTAAATCTGAAAAGCAGACTGGGATTTTGACACATTTTCAACTGTTTAAGGGAGTGTAAGGTAATGCGTGAAACAGTTACTATCCAGGCAACGCAAACGGTTGCCGAAGTGAAGGATACAACCGCCAACCCGGCGCCGCTGGGTCTTCTGGGTTTCGGTATGACCACGGTCCTTCTGAATATCCACAATGCCGGTTTCTACGGCTTGGACAGTATGATACTCGGAATGGGTCTATTCTATGGTGGAGTGGCGCAGATTATTGCCGGCGTGATGGAATGGAAGAAGAAGAATACCTTTGGCACCACCGCATTTACCTCTTACGGCTTATTCTGGCTTACTCTGGTGGCGCTTCTTCTCTTTCCCAGACTGGGCTGGGCCGAAACTCCGGCGCCGGTCTCTATGGCGGCGTACCTTTTTATCTGGGGTCTGTTTACGGCGGTGATGTTTATCGGAACGTGGCGGTTGAATCGCGCCCTGCAGATGGTTTTCGGTACCCTGACTGTTCTCTTCTGGCTGCTGGCGTTGGGAAATCTCTTTGAAAGTACCGTAATTATCCGTCTGGCCGGATACGAGGGGATTTTATGCGGTGGATTGGCTATTTACACCGGCCTGTCGCAGGTTTTAAATGAACTCTATGGACGGGAATTGCTCCCGCTCGGAACAGCAGGGAAGTGAATGGAATCTTTTCTGATGAGAATGCGCGGTAGATAGAATGGTGCCGGGACGGCCATTGGTTGCAGGAACAGACGATATATTTTGAGATTCTGCCTAAATTTAAGCCGAATATACCGTAAGTAAGTGTTAATAATCTAATTTAGAGGTACAGGCTGACATTTTGACTGAAAATTTTCCTTTTATCACTGTCGTGATTCCCATCAAGAATGAGGCGCGCTTTATTGAATCCACCATTAAGAAAATCCTGGAACAGGATTATCCCTCTGGCCGCTTTGAGATAATCGTTGCCTGCGGGAACTCGGAAGATAATTCCTCAGAGATTGTGCGGAGACTGGCATCAGAAGACAGCCGAATTCGTATGTTTGACAATCTTGTGGGAAAGGCATCGGGCGGAAGAAACCTGGGCATCAGAAATGCCCGGGGCGAAATTATCCTCTTCATTGACGGGCATACCTATATCAAGGATAAGGAACTTCTTAAGAACACGGTCAGGTTGATGGAAGAAAAAAAAGTTTCCGTCCTGAGCCGCCCGCAGTTTCTCGAACCGCCCGACAATAATGTTTTTCAGCAGGCGGTGGCGCTGGCGAGAAAATCTGTCATCGGGCATGGTCTGGATTCAACCATATATACCGATAAAGAAATCTTCGTCGCTCCCACCAGCTCCGGGGCGACTTACCGCAAAGAACTATTCGAACAATTCGGTTATTATGATGAAAGTTTTGACGCCTGTGAAGACGTTGAGTTTAATTATCGTTTGACCAAGGCGGGGATACAGTCATTTACCTCGATGAAATTGGCGGTCTATTATTATCCAAGGGAAAGTCTCGGCGCCTTATTTCATCAGATGAAGCGGTACGGCGTCGGCCGCTTTCGGCTGGCGAGAAAACATCCCGATACTCTCGGCCTGGGCAGTTTAATTCCGGTTCTATTCACCGCCGGAATGCCGCTCTTATTTCTTTTAGGGGTTGTTGTGAAACCGGCTATGACACTATTTCTGATGCTCTCACTTCTGTACTTGCTTGTTATCTTGGCCGCCTCGCTTTTGATTTCAGTCCGGCACGGATTCCGTTTCCTCGCTTTACTCCCGCCGATATTTTTCACTATTCATACCGGCTTGGGTTGGGGATTTTTGACGGAAGCCACAAAGACCTGGCTGACAAGCAGGAGTCCCTCCGACGGGGATAGCGCTTGAAGCAGGCGAGTGAAATTCGCGCCGGGGGAATCGCTGTTGTATTTTGCCGGGAATTTTCGTATTGATAGACATCTGTCTTAAATGTCTGGAACAATTTTTCGGTTGATACCGATTAAGGGTGGAATAACCAGTGGAACGGTCATCTGCGAAATTTGAGCGTCAGATAATAGTAACCGGTGGAGCCGGGTTTATCGGGAGCAATCTGCTTCTCTATTTGGCGCCCCGGTACCCTCAATACCAGTTTGTAAATCTGGACTGTCTCACTTATGCCGGCAATCTCACTAATCTGAAGGCGATTGAGAATCTGCCCAATTATCGCTTTGAAAAGGTCGATATCTGCGATTTTGAAAGTCTTAAGCGCTCCTTTGAGCGATACCAGATTGACGGGATAATTCATTTGGCGGCAGAGTCGCATGTTGACCGCTCTATCACCGGACCGGCCGCTTTTATCCAAACAAATGTGATAGGCACATTCAATCTCCTGGAACTGGTTCGGGAAAGAGCGGCGGCAGGAATGTCGATACGGTTCCACCATGTATCTACCGATGAAGTT